>CAJXRC010000197.1 GCA_913058405.1 uncultured Colwellia sp.
TCGTGGGCTCGGAGATGTGTATAAGAGACAGGAAGATTGGTTAGTCGCTGCAGCAGTTCGTTATGAAGACTATGATGACTTTGGCAGCACGGTTATTGGTAAGTTATCGACCCATTTAAGCTTAACAGAAAACCTTGCTATTCGTGCTTCAGCATCAACAGGCTACCGCGCTCCTGGTATGCAACAAGCTAACTTCACTCAACGTTCAATTTCGTTAGATAATGGTGAGCTAGCAGATTTAGTCACTTTACGTCCAAATGAAGAGTTGGCTGAAGAATTAGGCTTTACTGACCTAAAAGAAGAGAATTCAACTAACTTCTCGGTTGGTGTTATCTACACTAATGGTAACTATTCATCGACCTTAGATGTTTATCAAATCGACATCGATGATCGTATAGTTTACTCAGGCAATATTACTAGTGGAATTAACGATGAGATTGATGCTTTCTTCGGTCGCCACTCTGGTCCTGGTGATTCATTAGATGGTGTAAAAAACGTCTCAATTTTCACTAATGCTATTGACAGTGAAACCTTCGGTCTTGATTGGGTAAACCAATATACGCAAGAACTTAGCAGTATGGATGTTGTCTATGAGCTTTCTTATCACCATAACAACACAGAAGTAAGTGCTATCAATACTTCTTCTTCAATCGTACCAAATGAAGTTGTTTTTGATAACGCACAAAGATTATTAGTAGAAAAAGCACAACCTCAAGACAGAGCTTCTTTGTCGGCTATGTTTGATATGGACGATTGGTCTGTTACAGGTCGCATGACTTATTACGGTGAAGTTACTTCTGCATCTTACGGCACGCCTGAAAATACTTGGGGTGCTAAAAGCTTATTTGACGTAACTGCACAATGGCAAGTAACTGATAACGTGAATATTAGTGGTGGTATTCTTAACTTAACAGATGAATACCCTGATGAATGGGGCACAAATGGTTCACCATTTACTGACCTTGGCTTCAAATATGGTTGGACTAGTTTTCCGTTCTCACTTGCAGGACGTGAATATTACGTAAGAGCTTCATATAACTTCTAACGTTAATTAGTAAACCAAACAATAAGCCAGCTTTGTAAAAATTGCACCGCTGGCTTTTTTATACCTTCTCTTTACACTAACTAACTAACTAACTAACTAATATAAAGCAGTTTATAACTTAGGGTTTTTCGGATAAAACTTGTCCGGCATGCTACTGATGTGCTCAAAGAATCGGGTATCTTTGTAGGGAAGTTTCATAAAGCCTGAAATGCCAACACCGTCAATAGTCGGTAACAAGGTTAATACCTTCGCTAAACATTCTGTAAACTCTGCTTTTTTCTCATGATTCAACAACATTAAATAGCTATGAATCTTTAAATGCTTGGGTAGTACTTCAAAGATAATACAACCGGTATGATGAATTAAGTTTAGTTCGGCCAAAACCGACATTAACTCATCAGGTAGGTGCAAATATTCATCAGGATCTTTACCATCTTCAAAATATGAATGTAAGCGTGTTATATCATCAACATCAGGCACATCACTCACTTCAAACAATATCTCTTGGGTTTCATCGGCAACAAAAGGTTGATTTTCTTTAATACGTTCTACGTGAAGCGTGTTTCGGGCGTTAAATAAACAACTTTTGAACATACCGACACGAAATATGCCCTGAGCCAAATAAATAATATTGTTCACTGCACTAGTAAACGCGGTTTTGAGTGCTTCATCAAATAAGGTTAAGTTAGAATCAATGTAAACCCCCTCTTTCGCCCAACGAATCGCAATGCCGCCTACCACAGGAAAATTACCGAGCCGACTTAATGCAGCAATGAACGCTTTTTCATTATCCCCCATCCCCATAAGATAGTTTTTATAGTATTTGTCCAACTGAGCATCATCAATGTTCGATAAACTATCATGCCCTGTTTGCTCGCGTAAAAATGATTTTCGTGACCCATAGACTACGGTATCAATTTGCTCACCTTGAGGTTTTACCCAAACAGGAATTTGTGCAGTGGCGCTAATCTTTGTTGGTTTATCTGAAAGGACAACTTGTTTAAGGTAGGTGAGGTTATTAAAGAAGTAATCGCCAGCTTTAGCTCTAAGTTTCTCATCATCGCTTAACATCCCCGTTAAGATTTGAGCGAGTAATTTTGGTAAACCCAAAGCATTGGGTGGTATCACTTTTACGCCATATCGACATGACTGACCTGAAGCGAGTGCATATAAAGTGGCTGCTAGACCTTGTTCATCAAAACGAGGACTGGATAAACCGCCATTTAACTGCTCTGGCCCAATAAAATAAACATCGCCTAAACGTGCATTACTATGTTGTAAATCACTGCTCATTAAGTCCATTACATTGGTACTGGTACTTTGCTTATCACAGTCAAGTTGTGCACTAACTGATGAGCCCCAATCAATAAGTTGTACCCTGCCTGTGCTTTTATCGTAAACCAAGTTTGAAGGTTTTATATCGCCATGCACAATAGGTTTTAGCTGTCGATGATTATTCGCTTGGCGTAAATACAGTAATATATCGGCTAATTGCAATGCGATACTGACCACCAACTCCGGCGCTAATGGTCCTACTTGCAACGACAGTTGCTCTAAATCTATGCCAGGGGCTCGTGTCATTTGCAGAATTGATTGCCGTTTTATCTTCTGATAATCAATTACTTCTGGAATTTGTCGGTGGCTAAGTTGCCCCTGAATTTCGGCTTCTTCTGCTAACCTATCTTGCACATGTTGAGGTAAATTAATACGCGAAAACTTAAAGACAACGGGCAATTGATCTGCTGAATTACCTTTACGCTTAATACCCGAAAAAACAAAGCCGTAGGCTCCCTTTCCTAATAGTGCAACATCTTCAAAGCCAAGTTGCTTTAATTGCTGCTGACAAAGATCAACCCATTGTTTTAACTTAGTCGCATCTTTATGACTGAGTAAGTAAATGGATTGCTCTTGGGCAATGTAGAAATGCTGTAGTTTTTTATTAGTCACAAGTTGTTTCTGTTGTTAATAAGTAAAAAGGATTCAGTAAAAAGAAAATAACGCTTGATAAATACGCTACCGATAATTGCTTTAAACTACAAGATTAGAATATGATTTTATATTTTATACTTTATATTTTATTATACTGACTAAGTAATCTTCGATTAACTTCAAATACTATTTTATGCCATGCTCTCTTAATTTCATCGCTATTTTATTGTGTGATACATTTAAACGTTCAGCTAACTTTCGTGTTGTCGGAAATAACGGATGTAACTGTTCGAGTAATTTAGCTTCAAACTCCGCTTGGGCACTAGGCCAATCTTTAATTGACTGAATATCAATATTATTTCCAAGCTGTTGGTTACCAGCATGCTTATTGAGAACTTGTAGCAAGTCATCAGCACAAATATCACCGCCATTGTTCAAGGCAACAACACTGAATAAAACGTTCTGTAATTGCCTAATATTGCCTGGCCAAGCGAACTCCTTTAATAAACTAAGTGCTTGGGCAGTAAGTTTTGGCTTTGTAATATCCGTTTGTTGACTATTACTAACTTGTTTAGCGGCATTTTCAATAAACAAGTTAGCCAAAAGGCTCATGTCTGCCATGCGATCTCTTAAGGGTGGCAAATCAATGCTAAGCACATTTAATCGATAATAAAGATCTTCTCGAAAGCTTTTTTGATTAATGAGTTTTGCTAAATCTTGGTGACTGGCACTGACGATACGTATATTAGCAACGAGCTCTTTAGTGCCACCAACACGGCGGTATGTTAGATCTTGTAAAAAACGTAATAATTTGGCCTGTAAATACGGTGACATTTCTGCAATTTCATCTAGAAATAAACAACCACCTTCAGCCAGTTCAATTAAACCAGGTTTACCGCCTTTTTGTGCCCCTGTAAATGCCCCACTCGCATAACCAAACAACTCACTTTCTAATAAATGTTCTGGTAATGCAGAGCAGTTTATTGCTAAAAAAGGCGCTTTTGCCCTTGCGCTTGCTTGATGTAATGCTCGAGCGATTAATTCTTTACCTGTACCTGTTTCACCACTGATTAATACCGGTAAATCTAATTCTGCAAAGCGCTTACTTTGCGCTTTAATTAAGCTGATGCTTTTTGATTTACCAATAATGCTATCAAAACTGTGGTCTTGATGACTCTGCATTAATGAAATTTGCCGCCCTAGAGTATTCATTGAACGAAAAAGTAATACTGAGCCACTTACTTCCCCATTATTATTTTGCTCCACTGTTGAGCTATTACTCGATATGACCGGACTTATATCAAGAATGTACGCCTTCCCCTCGATGGTCACAGCTTGGCTAGTAGCGGCATTAGTGAGCATAGTTTTATTAATTTGCCCAAGGAACGCTTCTATTGGCCTACCCAAATACTCAGTGGTAACCGACTCAATCTCAGCTGCACCCGTTGATGGCTTTAGCTTATGACTTGCCTTATTCATGGCCAAAATCAGTCCATTACTATCAACATCAATAATAGGCTCGGGCATTTTATCTAATAAAGCCTGTAAATGACTTTCACGTTGCTCACTTGGCAATAAGTTAATCATTTCTACACCGTTCACACCAACAACTGCGGCTAAACACTCTCTAATTGACGAGAGCGTTAACGCAGCGTATTCAACATGTACATAAGTAAAACAGCTGATAATTTCTACGGCTTTTAAATTCCATGCTTGTTTAGCAAATATCGTTAATATTTCTTGGGAAATACCTATTCTATCGCTTGATTCAATAACAATACGCATAAGGTGATACGTCTACAGACACAATGTACTACAAATATTACACAGTAATAAATTTAGTACAAGCCATATTTATTACATTAAAACAGTGAATAACGGGTGGTTATTGGTTGCAATGGGAAAACACAAACCCCTAACGTAATAAATTTAGTACAAAATATTTTACGCACATTTATAACAAACCTTATCTACATGATAAATAAGAGGTTTATTTAGTTGGCAGCATAGTTGCAGGCTAGTAAATAAAGAATAAATAAATGAAAGAGTGAAGAAATCAATAGATTAAGAAAGGAACATGATATTTACATGACAGCTTATCGATATAGCCGACCTAAATCATTCTGCCTCTATCGCTAAATTCGTGTTTCCTATATCAAAAAAAGCATAACAATAATAATTCAATCTGACTTTGGAAGAGAAACTATGACCCAGTTTAAGAGCAAAAACATTGAAACTAACGCTATTCACGCCGGCAGAATTAATGATACACAATTTGGCTCGCTTGCTACGCCTTTATATCAAACATCTACATTTATCTTTGATAATGCTCAGCAAGGTGGCGATCGTTTTGCTGGTGAAAGCGAAGGTTACATTTACACCCGCTTAGGCAATCCGACAACTCGTCAGTTAGAACAGCGCGTTGCGGCCATGGAATGCATGGATGATGCAGCAGCAACGGCAACAGGTATGGCTGCTGTTTCAGCAGCGTTACTGACTAACTTGCAAGCTGGCGATCATATGATTTCATCTAAAGCTGTTTATGGATGCTCATTCGCACTAATGAATCACATGCTCAAGAAGTTTAATATCGAGGTGACATTTGTCGACATGACTGAACCTGATAATATCAAAGCAGCCATCAAAGAGAATACTAAGTTGGTCTTTTTAGAAACCCCCATCAACCCAAACTTAGTGGTATTAGATTTAGAAAAAATCTGCGCTATTGCCAAAGAACACAATTTATTATCAATAGTAGATAACACTTTCCTTACCCCGGTATTACAACAACCAGCAAGATTTGGTGCTGATATTGTGGTGCATAGTGCAACCAAGTACCTTAATGGTCATGGTGATGTTGTCGCAGGCATCGTCTGTGCTAGTTTTGACATGATCAACGAAATAAAAATGACGACTCTTAAAGATATTGGTGCCACCATAAGTCCACATGATGCTTGGTTAATCATGCGTGGCCTTAAGACTTTGCCAATTCGAATGGATAGACATTGCAGTAATGCACAAACAGTCGCTGAGTTTTTAGAGCAACATCCTATGGTTGATGAAGTTTATTACCCAGGACTTAAAAGTCACTCTGGCTATAAGTTTGTAGGTAATCAAATGAAAGCCGCGGGTGGTGTGATTGCTTTTGAATTAAAGACCGACTTGACGGGTGGTAAAACCTTTATTGATGCAATGGAGCTTTTTTCAATTGCCGTCAGTTTAGGTGATGCAGAATCATTAATTCAACACCCTGCATCAATGACACACTCGCCTTACACACCAGAAGAAAGAGCTGATGCGGGCATCAGTGATAGCTTGATTAGAATTTCTGTCGGTTTAGAAAATGTCGACGACATTATTAGCGATTTAAAGCAGGCCCTAGCAAAAGTAAAGCTGCCAAACAGTGATAAAGTCACTAATATCAATCAAGCAAATAATGCTGCATAACGAGTTGTAGCATTACTAGCCGAAGGTAAGTGCTAACAATAAGCGTTAAGCCTTCAGTACACAGTATAAAAAAAGCCTCAATAAGCAATTAGCTTATTGAGGCTTTTTATTACAGTCGTTAGTAATTTTATCAATTATTTATCAGAGAAGATAACTGCCAGTTGCGGTAATAACTTTGCTTTAAGCGTCGCTATTTCTTCATCGGAATAAGGCGTTAATGCTTGTTGGCCCCAAATAGGCTTTGGCCATTGCGCATCATCTTTAAAGCGAACAACATGATGAACATGTAGTTGCTCAACCACATTACCTAACGCTGCAACATTCATTTTGTCACCCGTAAAGACTTGCATCAATAACTCACTCAATAAGCTCGACTCATTAAGTAATTGTTGCTGTTGTTCCCATTCAAGTTGATACACTTCGCTAATATCGGCAACTTTAGGCACCAAAATAAACCAAGGGTAAGCACTATCATTACATAGTAGTAATTTACACAAAGGAAAATCAGCCAACTCAATACCATCTGTTGCTAATTGAGGATGTAGATTAAATGTTGTTTCACTCATTATAAATACCTTGTTATGAATACATATTATGTAAATTGACTATAAAACTTTACCGTTTGATAGCAGCAGTTAAAAGCATGCCATACAACGAATTAACGTTTGTTTTTGCGACCACGACCACGCGCGGTTTTCTTTGCTTCTCTAGCTGCAATACGCTTTTCTTCAAGTTCAGTGAAGTGTGCATTTTCAGCATCGATAATATCCGGTAATTCAAAGGAAATTGCACCTAAGGTTTTATCGCGGATTTCATTTATCAAAATAACAGACGCTTTATGTAAATCAACGCGACCACCACTTTTAATACAGCTGCGTTTACGACCAATGGCTTCAATTAAGTCTTCTTCATGTGCAGGTAACTCGCTAAGCTTGTATCGATCCATCAAACGTTCTGGATAATGCTTAAGTAAATAATCTGCCGCAAAATAAGCGATATCATCATGATCAAAGGCGGTATCTTTTACAGCACCAGAAACGGCTAAACGATAACCAGAATTTTCGTTGGCAATTTTAGGCCATAACATACCTGGGGTATCGAAAAGATATAAGCCTTCTTCTAAGCGAATACGCTGTTGACCTTTAGTTACTGCTGGCTCATTACCTACTTTCGCTTTTGCTTTGCCTACTAAGGTATTGAGTAATGTCGATTTACCAACATTGGGTATCCCCATTATCATCGCGTTAATTTGCTTGCCATCTTCATCTTTATTTGGCACTAATTTACGAATTAAACCGACAAGATTTTTCGCAACACTCGGCTGCTCTGTAGTTAGAGCAATCGCTTTTACATTATGCTGCGACTCTAAATAATCTAACCAAACTTTGGTGCTTTTAGGATCAGCTAAATCACTTTTATTGAGGATCTTTATCAGTGGTTTATCACCTCTGATCTCAGTGATCATAGGGTTTTCACTACTAAAGGGTAAACGCGCATCACACACTTCAATCACCACATCGATTTGCGGTAATATCTCTTTTATCTCTTTTTGCGCTTTGTGCATGTGGCCTGGAAACCAGTTAATCGCCATGAAAATCCTAATATAACTATTATAATGGCGCAATTTTAACAAGCTTTTAGCTAACGTGGCTAGCCATACTCGTTAATAATTCAAAACGGAATAATTAACGAGTAAAGTGATACACTTTTTTATTCGGTCATCTGCTGTAGTACAACTTGTTAAAACCGTGGATAAAATCAGTAGTATTGATTCCACCTAGTGAAAGAAAACACCAGTTCATTGGCTCATAATACCTTTAGTGAGTATAAATGCTCTGAGTTGGTCATGGTACCCACGTACAGGTAATAGCACTCTAACCAGTAATCCAACAACTTATAAAAAATCGGCCTTCATCACTGTTTTTATTGAATAATGTAGATTTACGCTTCATTAATTACTCTCATGAATTCTACAATTTTGATAAAATATATTGAGAGTATATAGCGTTTATTCAGCGCCAAAATACCCCCGTTATTAAAAAATGACTTACTATGTCGGTTGGCACAATTTCAAAATCCTCCCTAAGGGGGATATAACTAAACGGGTATAACGGCTAACATATATCCAATATCATTCAAAATGCTCGATTCAAAGTACTTGAGTAATTTCAGTTTTAGGCGCGTCAATTAAATTAGGAAATTTACTGTTTTTTTTACGCAATAATAAAATGGGATGACTCAAGCGCTTCTACTATGGCGCTAAAAACGATTTATAAGTCGTTATTGATTTTGAGAATGGAATAACCGTCCCCTACAATCAATGCCTTGCCTAAATCGTTTTTTTCTCCCACTGAAACATGCATTTTGAATG
>CAJXRC010000198.1 GCA_913058405.1 uncultured Colwellia sp.
CGAGATCTAGTACGGTCTCGTGGGCTCGGAGATGTGTATAAGAGACAGGCTTTATTTATGATAATTTATCTTATTTTATTGGTAAAAGGCATATTGTAACAACGCATTTACTTTTATTATTCAGTCAGTGAGCAAAGACGTTAAAAATAGGAAAGATATTTTACTCAAAAGGCAGGGAGTATTAGATAATGTGCAAGGTGTTTTTATACGTTAATAGTTAAACCGTGCTATGCAGGAATACAGTGCGGTTAAAATCAAGATGTGTTAAATAACAAAAAAGGGGCAATAGCCCCTTTTCATTTTGCCCAGTTAATTGCTTAACTGATTGTATAATTAATTAAATAAAGACATAACTTCATCGATAGCAATAAGTGACTTTTCACCAGTGATACGGTTTTTAAGCTCAACTTGCTGGGCATCTAAATTACGCTCACCAATGATAAGCAATAATGGTGTACCCATTAATTCATGATCAGCAAACATAACGCCAGGACGTTCTTTTCTGTCATCAAATAATACTTCAATGCCAGCTTGATTTAATGATTCATATAAAGCTTCAGCTGTTTCTTTTACGCGTGCTGATTTTGCCATATTCATTGGCACGATAGCCACTTGAAATGGTGCAATTGCTTTAGGCCACTTGATACCATATTTATCATGATTTTGCTCTATAGCAGCAGCAACAATTCGAGAAACACCGATACCGTAACAACCCATAGTCAATGTTTGGTTTTTACCACCTTCATTGAGCACTGCACAATTCATCGCTTCTGCATATTTACGACCTAATTGGAAAATATGGCCGACTTCAATACCACGTTTTATTTCAATGTTACCTTGACCACATGGGCTTGGATCACCAGCAACGACGTTACGGATATCATGTACGCTGATGTCGTTACAATCACGTTGCCAGTTGACACCCGTTAAATGCGCGTCATCTTCATTGGCGCCACAAACAAAATCACTTAAGTGAGCAGCACTGCGATCTACAATCACTTCAATGTTTAAGCCAACAGGACCAATAGAGCCGGCATTACAGTTAGCTGCGGCTAAGATTTGTTCTTCGCTAGCAAATGTTAATGGTGATGCTATTTGAGGTAAATGCTCTGCTTTAATTTCATTTAGCTGATGATCACCACGAAGTACTAGAGCAACAACTGTTTCTGCTGCATCTTCTGTGGTTGCACCAACAACTAAGAGTGTTTTCACCGTTGTTTTCAAATCAACAGATAAACACTGTACTAGGTCATCCATGCTCTTAACATTTGGTGTTGCTACTTTAGTTAATTCTTGTGTTGGCGCTGCACGTTCGCCTGTTGGTGCTAAGGCTTCCGCTTTTTCAATATTCGCTGCGAAATCACTTGCATCACTAAAAGCGATATCATCTTCACCAGAGTCAGCAAGCACATGGAATTCATGAGACTTCTCACCACCAATAGAGCCCGTGTCGGCAAGCACAGGGCGGAAATTTAACTCTAAGCGCTCAAAGATTCGGCAATAGGCATCAAACATAATTTGATAGGTTTTTTCTAAACATTCGTCTTCTAAATGGAAAGAATAAGCATCTTTCATTAGGAATTCACGACCACGCATCACACCGAAACGAGGTCGTATCTCGTCACGAAATTTTGTTTGAATTTGAAATACATTCAAAGGTAATTGTTTGTAGCTGCTGAGTTCATTAGCAACTAGTTTTGTGATCACTTCTTCATGCGTTGGGCCTAAAACGAAAGGGCGTTTATGACGGTCATTTATACGTAATAATTCTGGACCATAATCTTCCAGTCGACCCGACTCTTGCCAAAGATCTGCAGGTTGCACCATTGGCATCAATATCTCATTACCACCAGCACGTTGTATTTCTTCACGAACAATTTGTTCTACTTTTTTCAAAACACGCAAGCCAGTTGGAAGCCATGTATATAAACCCGAGGCTAGATTACGAACAAGACCTGCTCGTAACATCAACTGATGACTGATCACTTCTGCGTTAGCAGGGGTTTCTTTAAGAGTAGACAGTAAATATTGACTGGTACGCATCGTAAAAATTTCCGTAAAATAGGGATAAGTATAATTGGCGTTATTCTATCAGGGGGCTAGCTTATGAAAAAGTAATATATGTAATATTTATGACTTAGTTACGTCAAAATTATTAATGTGACGGTATATGGACTTTTTTGGTCGTTTATTTACAAAAGCTAGGATGAAAAAGGGGCATAAAACTAACGATAAAAGTCTCTTTGAAATAGTAATCGCATGAAAGCTCCTTGTTTAACCCACAGAGATAACAATATCTTTATCATATTTATTTTAAGCGTATAGTTCATCCATCAAAAAATTATCAAAGGATCCAGTGTGAAAATAACTCTTATTCAAGCCGATTACCATAATGAGCAACACGGCAAAGACTTAGTGATGCTATTAAATGCTTATGCTCTTGACCCTATGGGGGGCGGAGAAGCGCTATCTGATCATACTCAGCAAAATTTAATTACAACGATAGCAAAAAGAAATGATTTTTTAACATTACTTTGTTATGTCGACGATAAACCTGCGGGAATACTAAATTGTATTGAAGGGTTTTCTACATTCAAATGCAAACCGTTACTTAATATCCATGATTGCGGTGTGTTAAAAGAATACCGAGGTTTAGGGTTAAGTCAAAAATTGTTTATAAAAGCAGAAGAAATATCGCGCGAACGTGGTTATTGTAAATTAACTCTTGAAGTATTAGAGGGTAATACAGTGGCGCAAAATGCTTACAGAAAATTAGGCTTTTCTGGGTACGAACTAGATGAAGAAACAGGTAAAGCGTTGTTTTGGGAAAAAGTACTGTAAATATGTTTTAAACGTTAATGATTGCTAAAAAGCTTTCATTAACGTTTATTTATCAATTATTAAAAGAACTTATATCGTTAGTCATTAAAACGAAATTGGTCTTCTTTTTCTGGGTACTTTAACGTTTTCATCCTGTGATACAGGCACAGAGTCAGCTTTGTCCTTTTTAGCTTGAGATGCTGATTTGCTTTTCGATTTAGCCTTTTTCTGTGCTGTTTTTTCCTTTGGAGGAAAACTATCTTGTTGGTTAGTCTCTTCGATTTCAGCTAGCGTATTATTTAGAGAAGCGGCTGCAATAGAGTCTTCTTCCATTGGCTCAGAAGTAGACTCTCCCAACGCTTCATTGATGAGCAACTGAACTACTTCACCATTAAATTCAATCACATCCTCATGATAAACTTTTTTTCGCTTTTGGTATTCGACTTCACCATTAAGTAAAACATAACCTTCACTAATAACAACTTTTGCTTCGCCGCCACCACTGACCAAGTTAGCTATTTTTAGTAGCTTACATAACTCTACCGGTTGGTGGTTTAATTCAATAACTAAGTAACTCTCTGACATATATTTCTCGATAATAAACTGAGATTTATTCTTGCGTTAATTGAGATAAAAGTTCAGTTATTTCAGTCTTTAATTCTTCGCTTTCAATCGATTGTGCAACGTCGTTAGCTTTATTAGCAAAAATTAGTGCTTGTTCTTTCTCTTCGAATTCAACTTGGCGTAGTGCCATTGCTAAATAGGCAGATGCAGTAAAAACCGGTAACGCTAACTTTTCTGCCGTTGCTAAAGCAACTTCATAAATATCCATAGCTTGCTCACCATCTTCGGTAAAGTCAGCAAGTGCTTCCCATTGTAGAGGGTGATCTTTTGGCGAACCTTGGTTTGTGGCACAAAGTATTTGTAATTTTTTACAACTGGCAAGTCTTAATTCATCATTGTCAGTGTTTGAAGCGTTAGCAATTTCTTGACAAATCGCAAGAATGTCAGCATATAAAGGGGCTTTCATAGATAATCCTAGTGTATATAAGTAGTTACCGTCTTAACTTTTAATGTAATTATATTTACAGCGGCATAATTTCAGGCGATATTAGCATACTGACATTTTTTTTACATTAACCCGTACACAATACAGGATTGTATGATGAAACTTAGCCTTAATGTACCCATATTAAAAATTATTAAGACATGCTTCATCGCATGCTTTTCGCTACTTTTTTCTTTAAATAGCTCTGCTACTGATTGGCCACAAGAATTATCAGGTGATCGCGGTACTATCGTTGTTTATCAACCTCAGCCGGAAAAATTACAAGGTAATATTCTGACCGGGCGAGCCGCAATGTCACTTGAATTAAAAGACAACCCCAACCCCATTTTTGGTGTTTTTTGGTTCTCGGCCAAAATAACGACAGACCGTGGTGAAAATACAGTCACTATTAACCAATTAAAAGTGACTAAAGTCGGGTGGCCTGATTCGAAAGAATCAGATGAAAAGCAGTTTAGTCAATTTGTTGAAGCGCAACTAGCCAGTTCTTCATTTACCGCTTCATTATCTAAATTGACCGCTAGTTTAACAAGTGCAGAGCAAATAAAAGAAAGCCTTGCTGCGATTAAAAATGATCCACCAATCATACAATTCACCAGCACTCTGTCAGTATTACTTAGTTATGATGGTGATCCTGTTTTTAGGGATATTGAAAAGAGTGATTATCAGCGAGCATTAAATACACCACTCGCGGTAGCAAAGAAGAAGAACCAAGCAAAGTATTACTTAACCAGTGGGCATTTATGGTATCAAGCTTCAACAGCGTTAGGTCCATGGTCAATTTTAGCTAATCCTCCAGCTGATCTTAAAGCGTTGATCCCCAAAGAAGAAGAACCAAGCGATACACCACAAGTACTCTCAGCACCTAATATTGTCACGGTAACTAAGCCGACTGAACTGGTTGTTTCTGATGGTCAAGCTAATTGGACGAGTTTAGTGGGTGGTAAATTACTCTACGTTGAAAATACAGAAACACCTTGGTTACGTGAACTTGCCAGTGGTGATATGTATGTGTTGTTATCAGGCCGTTGGTTTAGCAGTAAAAGTGAACAAGGTCCTTGGGTTTTTGTTCGTGGTGATAAATTGCCGCAAAGTTTCAAAGAAATCCCGCCTGAATCTGCTATTGGTGGCATTAGAACCTCTGTTGCTGGTACTGATGAGGCTGAACAAGCTGTATTAGATGCTCAAATTCCTCAAACAGCCGCGATTAAACGTAGTGAAGCTAAGCTGACAGTCAATTACGACGGCGAACCTACTTTTGAGAAAATAGCTAACACACAAGTTGAATATGCAACTAACACGTCAGCGCAGGTACTTCGAATTTCAGGTAAATATTATGCGGTTGATAATGGTGTTTGGTTTGTTTCCTTAAAACCTAAAGGACCTTGGCAAGTTGCCGACGATATTCCTCAAGAAGCGATAGCACAAATTCCGCCTAGCTCACCTATGTATAACACGACTTATGTCACTGTTTATGACTCTACACCCGACGTTGTGTACGTAGGTTACACGCCAGGTTATATGTGGTCATATCCATATTATGGAGTACCTATCTACGGTACTGGTTGGTATTACCCGCCTTATTATGTTGGCGGTTGGTATTACCCTAGACCACCAACGTGGGGATTACATGTTGGTTACAACCCATGGACAGGTTGGAACGTAGGCGTAAGTTGGGGTAGTCCATTCTTTAGAGTTGGTGTTGTATGGGGCGGTGGTTATCATCATCACCCAAGACCTTGCTGTGGTCGATATTATGGCGGTGGCTATCGTGGTAATACCAACATAAATATCAATGGTAATGTAAATATTGGCAACTCGGTGAGTATTGCTAACCGTGACCATGCAAAGAACAGAATTGCCGCTAATCCAGGCAATAGGGCCGGAGGAAGAGTAGCACAGGGTCATCGAACTAATAATTTATACAATAAAGGTGTTAATAAAAAGCGTAATGCTATCAAACAGCCATCGACAGGAAAAATAAACAGAGCAAAAGTGGCTCCGAAACGAGCTAATAATGTTTATGCCGATAAACGTGGTGGTGTTGTGCGTCACGAAAATGGTCAATGGCAAAATCGTAGCAATAAAAATTGGAAGACAGTGCCTAAACAGGGAACACTGAACTCTCCCTCTTTTCCAAATCAACAACAGCGTAACCAGCAGATGAATAGGCAAAAACCTAATAATCGTTCATTTGATCACAAAACGATGAATCGTGATTTGCATGGTCGACAAATGGGTAATATGTCGCGAGGAGGTCATCAATCTATGGGTAATGCTAGACGAGGTAGGTAATTTGCTCAACTATACCCAAACTACCTGAAGGTTCAGACTTCAGCGGGAATTAGAAATGTCTTTAGGCCAGGCATTGATTGAAGAGAATAGTTATTCTATTGTCTAAATCAATAACGTTGGATAAAGCGTTTCTAAAACAGCCCTGTGGGGACGCCTGAGCAAATAATGTTCTTCGTTACCTCATTTTATTAAGGGAATAACCCTTAATAAAATGAGGCGTCTTGATCATGAATCGCTCAAGCGTCCTGAAACACGCACCTTCAAGTGGCTTGGGTATATATGTCCGAACTATAAAATAAATGGACAGAAAGCCTTAGTTAATATCGATTAAGGCTGTTAAATAAAGTTAACTAAAAGGAAATAAGCATGACTAAACAACAAGGTCTTAAGTTGAGTACTATCGCTTTAGCTGCATTGATGGTGATTGGCTGTAATTCAACTAACCCAACGAATGCACCACAAGTTTCGCCAGAGGGTATGGAGTTAAAAAAATCAACAAGCTCAACTATTGCGTATAAAAAAGAAGGTATCGATTTCTCAGAATATGACAAAGTACAAATTCTACCGAGTGCTGTTGCATTTAAAAAGAATTGGAAGCGTGATTACAATAGAGAACAAACATCATTATCAACAAGAGTTAGCGACGCAGATGTCATACGTATGAAATCCGATGTGGCTAAATTATTTGATGAAGTGTTTAAAGAAGAATTTGGTAAAGATGCTAAGTTCCCTATCGTCGATAAAGTTAGCTCAAATACCTTAGTTATAAGGCCTGCTATTATCAATTTAGATGTTGCCGCCCCAGATGTTCAATCGTCAATGAATGTAAAAACCTATGCGAGCGAAGCTGGGCAAGCCACGTTATTTTTAGAGCTCTATGATGGTGTAAGTGGTGAGATATTAGCACGTGCTGTTAGCGCTTCAGTCGCAGGGGATAATAGTTATCATCAGTGGGCAAATCGAGTCACAAATCGTGCAGATGCTAAGCGTATGATCAGAAAATGGGCTAAAGCATTGAGAATTAAATTTGATGAAGCTCACATGCCAAAAAATAACTAGGTGACGGGTCAAGTATCTAAATGAAAAGTAGCCTGATAACGTCTTTAGTATATACCCTTGGAATGCTTATTGTAGTTAGCTTACAGTGCTTGTTTGTTAGTGTCTCAGTGCAAGCTAAACCGCCGAGTAAGGTTAAGTACTCGGTACAGCGACAAGAAAACACTAAAAAACGTGAGAGTTTAGTCTTGCCCTATGCATTTAGCACGGATGACTTAGGTTTAGTTTTCGGTGTTGGTGCTATGGCTTCTGGTCTCTATCAAAAACAAATGACGATGGGGGGAACCGTTTATGGTGGAGGAGAAACTAAAGGTATAGGAGCAGGGCTTTGGAATTACCGTGTTTTAGGCAGTAAACGCTTCTTTGTTAACGCTATTGGTATGATGGGAAACTATCCCCTTTTACGTGCATATTCACCTTTGCCAGAGGTCTATACGCCAGCGCCTAGACCAGGCTCTAACGACTCTAGTTTTGACGATTTCATACAAGGCAGTGGTTCAAGTAATTGGTGGGAAGTAAGTTTAGAATACGTTTTACCTTGGGGTAGTGCTAAAGAACACAGTATGGCTCGTTATCAATTAAGCGGTGGGTTATTGAAAGAAGATAAAGCGCAGCCTAATTGGAATCCACTAACAACAGGAACCAGTATCATTATTGCTAGGCAATTTAATCGTTATCAGCAATATAAAAATGAGAGTGGCGAGCTTTCTGGGGCGGTCCATGCACTTGAATTAGGTATGCTTTACGACAATACTGATTTCCCGGCTAACCCGAGTAAAGGAAGTTCACAATATATTGCTTATAGTTATAATCCTGAGTGGTTAGAATCGAAAGAGCAATGGGACTTTGTTGAGATGGAAGTGAGTAAGTATTTTTCTCTAGGAAAAAACTCGTTTGCGAAACAAAATATTATTGCGCTTAATGCTTGGTTGGGATACTCACCAAGCTGGGAAGTTACTTATGATGACGCAGGAAATAACCTAGTCAATAATAATGCACCTTTTCTAGAAGGAGCAACATTAGGTGGTATGTATCGCTTGCGAGGGTTTAGACAAAATCGCTTTCACGATAAAGCCGTTGTTTATGCAACAGCTGAATATCGCATGACTTTGGATTATAACCCAACAGAGAATATACGTTGGTTACGATTTTTAAAGCTTGATTGGTTACAAACCGTTTTGTATGTTGAAGGAGGGCGAGTTTCACCAACCTTTAATAGAGATACACTCTTTTCTGATTGGAAGTCTGATGTGGGCGTATCATTAAGAGCTTTAACTGCAGGTATTGTCGTAAGATTAGACTTCACTCGCTCAAATGAAGGGACTAGTACTTGGTTGATGGTAGGTCATCCGTTTTAGTTTATTAACTTAAGATTGTAAAAACTGAGTTTTGTTGCATATTAATGTAGCGTTCTGGATAAAAATAAATCAAACGCATGACTTTTTGAAAAAAAACAAGAAACTTCAAGCTTTTCTGTTGACAGGTTTTACGAACTGCCTATAATACGCCCCCGAAGAGACGGACGATTAGCTCAGTTGGGAGAGCAC
>CAJXRC010000199.1 GCA_913058405.1 uncultured Colwellia sp.
GGTTACGTGCAGAGTATGCAAGCATAACAGGTGCTTCAAAATGTGGAACTAAACGCTTGTACGAGTTAGTCGCTGGGTTAGTAAACGCGTTTAATGCTTTAGCATGCTTAATGATACCACCAATGTAGTAAAGTGCAGTTTCAGATAAACCGCCGTACTTATCACCAGCAAATATGTTAGTACCATCTTTAGCAAGTGACATATGTACATGCATACCAGTACCGTTATCACCAACAAGTGGCTTAGGCATAAAGGTAGCAGTTTTACCGTATGCATGAGCTACGTTATGAACAACGTACTTATAAATTTGAACTTCATCTGCTTTTTTAACAAGTGTATTAAAACGACAAGCAATTTCGTTTTGGCCACAAGTAGCTACTTCATGGTGATGCGCTTCAACAACCAAGCCCATATCTTCCATAACTAGACACATAGCTGAACGTAAGTCTTGTGATGAATCAACAGGAGCTGTTGGGAAATAACCGCCTTTAACACCTGGACGATGACCCATATTGCCTTCTTCGTATTCAGTACCTGAATTCCAAGCAGCTTCTTTATCATCAATTTTATAAAAAGAACCACTCATGTCTGTGTGGAAACGTACATCGTCAAATACGAAGAACTCTGGCTCTGGACCAACTAATACAGCATCAGCAATACCAGTACTACGTAGATATTCTTCAGCACGGTTAGCAACTGAACGAGGGTCACGGCTGTAACCTTGCATAGTGCTAGGCTCTAAAATATCACAACGGATATTTAAAGTAACAGCATCAGTAAAAGGGTCTAGCACAGCTGTAGATGCATCAGGCATCATAACCATGTCAGATTCATCAATACCTTTCCAGCCTTCAATAGATGAACCATCAAACATTTTTCCATCTTCGAAAAAGTCTTCAGTCACTTGGTGATGAGGAATTGAAATATGCTGTTCTTTACCTTTTGAGTCGGTAAAACGAAGGTCAACAAATTTGACATCGTGTTCTTTAATTAAGTCGAATACTGCTTGTGACATTGTGTCTCTCCACTGAGGTTAATTTTATAAAATTCTGCAAATATTTAAGTAAGTCGTAAAATGGATGAAGTTATAAAGATTGGTTATTATCATTATTCATCTATTATTATTCGTTTAATAGCTAAAATCGTGCCAAGAGGAAGGTCATTGATTAATAAGCTTTTTTATTATATTTTTAATCTTCGTTGCACCTGTGTGGTGCTTGTCGTGCATTATGGTGGTGCATTCGGGTTGTTGTTAGAATCCTACTATAGAATATATTTAGCTGCTTGCCCTTAATAATTTATACTTTTTTTGTCTTGTTGTGTTTAATATACAGATGAGCACATACGATAGCGCGTCAATGTGTTTGAATCTTCGCTATATTTATAATTTATTGTCTTTACTCTAAGAAATGCCTTAAAGGTATGAGGTTTTATGAATAACACAATAACAACTCGGATAACCGTAATTGTTACTTTTCTCTTTTCATTAACGCTTTCTACTCTCAGTTATGCTGAGGGCGATAGGAGTGAATGGCAGAAACCGACCCCTGTTTTTAAACAAGATTTCGATTGGATAAAATTGACATCAGATGAATGGCTTAAAGGCGATATCATTTCAATGTATGACGAGAAGCTAGAGTTTGATAGCGATGAACTTGATATGCAGACTATCGATTTAGAAGATATTGCTGAACTACGTAGTAAAGAATGGCAAAGTATTCGAATGTTTGATGGCACCATTGCTGAAGGCTATTTGGTGATAAAAGATGGGAAATTATCTTTAGTGAAAAATGGTGTGACTACTAATTACGAGTTTAGTAATCTTTTATCCATTGCTTCTTCAGGAAAAAATGAACGAGATTTATGGGATGGCTATGTTAATTTAGGTATTAATTTACGTGAAGGTAATACTGTTCAATTTGACTATACCTTTTCTGCTGGAATACAGCGACGAAGCTCTAGCAGTCGTTTTAAAACAGATTACACCGCAGACTACAGTCGCTATGAGGATCAAGACGATGGGAAAACAATAGTTACTGCCGATAGCGATCGATTAACGTCCTCTTATGATTGGTTTTTCAATCCTAAAATTTATTTCCGAGCGGCAGACTTTGAATACATGACCGATGAATTTTTAAACATCGATTATCGAATCCATTATGGTATCGCATTGGGTTATCATATTATCGATACTAGCCGTACTAGCTGGGATATCAATCTCGGACCAAGTTACCAAAAAACTAAATTTATTGATGTTGGAACAGATGATAATGATAGTGAGAATTCTTTAGGGGTAACACTTGGTACCGATTTTACCTTTGAAGTTACCAGTGATATCGACTACGATGCATCGTATAGTGTACAAGTGATTGATGAAGCCTCCGGTGGCAATATTCATCACTTTCAAACCGGTCTAGAAATTGACCTGACTAACGACTTTGATCTTGATTTAACCTTTTATGCCGATCGCACAGAAAATCCAAAAAAGGATAGTGAAGGTCAGGTACCTGAGAAAAATGATTTCCGCTTAGTCGTTGGCTTAGGTTACGATTTTTAACTAATTAATCCGGTGTTTTTATATCCAAACATCCTGAAACACGAATTTTTAGGTAACTGGTGTATATAAGGCTTGTACCTCAACTAGTACAAGCCTTTTTTAATGTAAGTCAGTAGTGAGAGTAACCACACATAATATTGTGAATAAGTATTTATTATTAGCGATAGCTTTAATTACCTTTACCAGTGAAGGGCAACAAAATTCAGAACATACCGAGGTATGGAGTCCGCCAACGCCTGTTTTTTCACAGCAATTCGATTGGCTTAAACTACGATCAGGGGAATGGCTCAAAGGCGACATTATTTCCATGTATGACGATGAGTTGGAGTTTGAAAGTGATGAGTTTAATACCATCACTTTTGATTGGGATAAAGTAACAGAACTTCGCAGTCGATTTGATCAACAAATACGCTTCGCTAATGGGGAAGTGAAACAAGGCTTTCTCATCGTTAAGGATCAGCACCTGGTTATAATCAGTGGTGGTACTGAGCAGCACTATCCTTTATCGGAACTTTTATCGATCACGTCCTCTTCTGATGTTAGAAAGGAGTTGTGGGATGGTAAGGTCAGTTTAGGCCTTGATGTTAATACCGGCAACGTTAGTCAGTTAGACTACTCGGTCAACGCTAGGGTTCAACGAAGAACACCGTTTACCCGTTTTAAGGTTGATTTTACTTATAATTATAGTAAATCGACTGAAGATGAAACTGAATCAGTTATTACTGATACTAGTCGCTTAACGTCAAATCTTGATTGGTTTTATAGCCGTAAAATATTCTTCCGAGTGTTTGACTATGAACATGTTACTGATCTTCAAAAAAATATCAGGGCTAAAGATACGCTAGGCCTGAGCTTAGGTTATCACATTTATCAAAATAAGCGTTTACAGTGGGATGTAACCCTTGGACCAAGTTATCAACAAACAGTGTATTACAGTAATACCGATGAAGATGACCAAAAAAGTGGTGTTATCGCTTTAGGTACATTATTTGATTACAGTATTTCAAGCCGATTAGACTTTCTATTTGATTACCAATTACAATTTGTAGAAGAAAAGTCAGGCAAGCGAAATTCACATTTAAAAACTGGTTTTGAATTTGAACTTCAAAATGATTTTGAGCTAGATGTTATATTCTATTTGGACAGGGTGGTTGAACCCGTGGCTGTTACCGGGGCAACTACTCCCCAGCCAAATGATTACAAATTAGTCATTAGTTTGGGATATGATTTCTAGCATATAATACATGCCGTTTCATTCCCTCTGAAATTCTGTTTTTCGATTGGTAACGGATGTATTACTCATGACTTATCTCTACATCAGTTAACGCATTGCAACTGCACAATAATATATAACCTTGTTGTTGTTCACTTGCAGATAATCCGTCAGTTGAATTTTGTTTGACCTCGCCGCTGATTAACTTTGCTTTACAGCTACCACAACTACCTCCGCGACATGAATAAGGGAGAATTAATCCTGCAGCTTCTCCTTGATCTAATAAAGAATCTTGTTTATTACCTTGGTATCGTTTTTTCCATCGGCTAAAGTAAATCGATACTTTCTTTTTACTGTTTTTTGGGGGCACATCTTGAGCAGTAATATCTTGGCTTATTATGTCAGGTTTTAATACTGGAATATTCTCTTCAATATCGCTGGTATTATCTTTTGAATACTCATGTCTACCAAAGCTCTCATCGTGATAATTAGCTGGTTCTAATCCCAATTTAAGTAAAAGTGCTTGAGTGGTTTCGCGAAATAATTTGGGTCCACAAACAAAGGTTTGATAATGACTAATTTGCTTGATGTTACTTAACATATGTTCATTTATACGTCCTTGAAACCCATGCCATTGCGAATTGACATCCTGAGTAAGAGTATTAATTATTTGGCAATTGCCATGTCGTGTTGCTAATTCAGCTATTTCAGCGTGTGCAATTAGGTCTATTTCCTGCTTTGCACTATGGATAAAAATTATTTTATTCTTACTTTGTATTTCTACCATAAAGCGCAACATTGAGAGCATCGGTGTGATGCCACTTCCTGCGCTGATCAGTAAAATATTCGGAGGTATAGAAGCATCTAAGCAAAATTTTCCAGCGACTCCACTGACATCAATCGACTGTCCTACTTTAAAATGATCATGAAAATAATTAGACACTTTACCTTGAGGAATACGTTTTATCGTTATGCTGACATAATCAGAAGTGGTAGGTGAAGAGGAAAGAGTATAACAACACGTTTGCATTGTACCGGCCATATTAACGGTAAAATTAAGATGTTGCCCGGCGTGATAGCTAAAGTCCACTCCCGTTTCTGGGCTAGGCATTGAGAATATGTAAGTCTTTACATCATGGGTTTCTTTTTTAATTTTTTGACAGACTAATTGAAATGTTTTCTTGGTGATAGTGGAGCTAGATAGAATCATTTATTACTTTACTCAACTAAGTTTATAGCTTGTATCTACAGATAAAGCTTAGTTATTAAGGTATGATATCGCCAATTATAACGCTTCTTTATGTTTTGATTATTATATTTATGACTAATAAAATTCAACACCTTCATATATTGGGTATTTGTGGCACTTTCATGGGTGGGATCGCTGCTATAGCCAAACAACTCGGCTTTAAAGTTAGTGGCTCTGATGCCAATGTTTATCCACCAATGAGCACTCAGTTAGAGCAGCTAGGCATTGAATTAATGTCCGGTTACCAAGTTGATAACTTCTCTGATGATATTGACCTCGTTATTGTTGGTAATGCGATGTCTCGTGGAAATCCGATGGTGGAATATATGCTAGATCGCAATATTCCCTATACATCAGGTCCACAATGGTTACTTGAAAATGTATTAAAAGATCGCTGGGTTCTAGCTATCTCGGGTACACATGGGAAAACGACTACTAGCAGCATGTTGGCGTGGATTTTAGAATATGCTCATATGTCCCCTGGTTTTCTTATTGGTGGTGTACCACAAAACTTTTCTAGCTCTGCTCGCTTAGGTGATACACCTTTCTTTGTCATTGAAGCTGACGAATATGACAGTGCTTTTTTTGATAAACGCTCCAAATTTGTGCATTATCGCCCACGTACTTTAGTGATTAATAATTTAGAGTTTGATCATGGCGATATCTTCAACGACCTTAGCGACATTCAAAAACAATTTCATCACCTGATCCGAATGGTACCCAGTAACGGTTTGATTTTGTCACCTGCTAATGAAGAGGCTATTAGTGAAACGTTAGCCATGGGCTGTTGGACACCGACTGAATTTTCTAATAGAGAGCTGCAACAAGATGAAGTGCTTGATAAGGGCTGGCAAGTTGAAAAGTTAACGGCACAAGGTAGTGAGTTTATCGTTAAGTTTAATGGTGAAAAACAAGGTGTAGTCAAATGGGACCTCATTGGTGACTTTAATATTGATAATGCAGTGATGGCAATTGCAGCGGCACGTCACGCAGGTGTGCCAAGCTCGGTCTCTATTGAAGCGTTAGCCGAGTTTATTAACACTAAACGTCGTTTTGAACTCCGCGGTACCGTCAATAATATTAGTGTTTATGATGATTTTGCTCATCACCCAACGGCTATCGCAAAAACATTAGCTGGGGTCCGTGCTAAACTTTCGCAACAAGAAAGTGAACAAGGCAAAGCTGGACGAATCTTTGCGGTACTAGAGCCAAGATCGAATACCATGAAATCAGGGGTTCATAAAGACTCACTCCCTAAATCGTTAGTTGATGCTGACCAGGTTTTTATCTATCAAGGTGAGCAGGTGTCTTGGTCTGTGAGTGATTTAATCAGCCAGTGCAAGGCAATGTGTCAAGTTGAAGACAATATTGAACGTTTAGTGGAAGCTATTGCCCAACAAGCAGAAGCTGGCGATATAATTGTTGTTATGAGTAACGGTGGTTTTGCCGATATACATAATAAATTATTGAACCGTTTAGCGAATATAACCGTACGACTTGAAGATGCATGATTCAGCTTGTTAGAGAATGCAGGAGCATATTCTCCTGCATAACCTTTAATAAAAAAAGTGCGCCTTGATTATGAATCGTTCAGATTTCCTGAAACGAGCATCTTCGAATGGAGCGGGTATATAGCCGTATAAACAGTAAACCGTATAAACAAAACAGTTTAACCAATTTTAGTTTAATCAAAACAGTAAAGAGAACTTAGCAAAATGACAGTATTAACTATACTTACCGCACCTAATGATAAGCTTTTAGAGCAAGCAAAACCTGTATCTGATGTAAGTAAAATTCAGGGATTAATCGATGACTTACTTGAAACTATGTACGACACCGAAGACGGTATCGGCTTAGCTGCAACTCAAGTGGGCCGTAGCGAAGCCGTAGTAGTTATTGATATTTCAGAAAATCGTGATGAACCACTTGTGCTAGTTAATCCCGTGATTACTCATGGCGAAGAAACAGCCAAGGGACAAGAAGGATGTTTATCTGTACCTGGCTATTATGCGGATGTTGAGCGTTTCACTCATGTTACGGTAGAAGCATTAGATCGCACTGGAAAAGAGCTTACTATTACCAGTGATGAGTTTCTTGCTATTGTGATGCAACATGAAATAGACCACTTAAACGGTACATTATTTATTGATTATTTATCTACGCTTAAAAAGCAAATGGCACTTAAAAAAGTCAAGAAACTAATTAAAAATGGTTAGTGATAGTCGTAAATTGCACAGTGAGTTTGTTAAATAATGATACGAGAGTCGAACAAGGTGATTAAAGTGAGTAATGATTTTAATGGTAAGGTAACGCTTGCGATCACAGGAGCATCGGGTTCTGCCTATGCTTTACGACTAATTGAATGTTTAATTGCAGCAAACTATCAACTATATATTTTGTGCTCAAGTGCTGGGCGTATTGTCTTAGATACTGAAGTAGGTATTAAAATTCCTAGTTCGCCTGATGCGGCCAGTAAGTTTCTTACTGAGAAATATCAGGCCAAAAGTAATCAAATAACGGTCTTTGGTAAAGAGCAATGGTTCTCTCCTGTTGCATCAGGCTCTTCAGCGCCGAAAAAAATGGTTGTTTGTCCTTGTTCTACTGGAACAATGGCCGCTATTTGTCATGGTATGAGCGATAATTTAATTGAGCGTGCTGCAGATGTGGTGATAAAAGAGCGTGGGCAATTAATTTTAATGGTAAGAGAAACGCCTTTTTCAACGTTGCACTTACAGAATATGCTTAGCTTATCACAGCAAGGTGTAACCATTATGCCAGCGTCTCCAGGGTTTTATCATAAAGCAGAAACCATTGAAGACCTGATTGATTTTATGGTGGGTAGAGTGCTAGATCACCTTGGTATTGAACAAGATATTATGCCGCGTTGGGGTTATAACATATAAACGTTAAAATATTGTGGGTACAAAAAAAGCGACAATAGTCGCTTTTTTTATGAGTAGATTATAGGAGTAAGACTCACTTGTTTGTTTTACTCATCAAAACTGAATTCAATATACGCTCGGCCTAATTCACTTTTTAGCGGAATAATAACGATAGGGCCTTTAGCTTTATGATGAATGGAGTGGTTTGGACCAGAAACAACAATCGGGGTTGCCATATCGAACTCAATGCCTTTTTCACTCAGCATACGTTTTGCACCACCGGTAACCATATTCGTTATTTCACCAACTAAATCGATAATCTCTTCATTGACTTCATCTGGTGCTTCACCGACCATTTTTTTCATTGTCGCTAATGCTAATGTCCCTTCAAAAGTAATGGATAATGAACCCTTTGCTTGGTCACTTACCATGCCAATTAAACCTGAAACATCACCCATGGCGACTTCATTTTTTTTAAGGCGAGGCTTTTCTGGAATTAACTCCATTTGAGCCATCGTTGACATGACATTAAGCATTGAAGATAAAAATGGGTTGATAAACTCTACATTCATGGAGATTCCGAATCTTAACTGTTTAGATAAAGTGCTTCATTTGATTCTGCATGCTTATTTTACAAATGTAAATCAAATAGCGTAATAGTTTTATAATTTATGGCGTTAAGTGTTTGTGGTTTAGCTATTGGCTAATCTTTGGCGTAATAATAGCTTCTTTGAGCCGGTAGTCAAAAATTAAGCTGCCAAAGAGAGCATTACCTTTATCGTCGACACCTTGAAAGTTAACTGTATTTACTTGCTTAGGGTAAGTATCGATGCTGTCTCTTATACACATCTCCGAGCCCACGAGACCGTACTAGATCTCGTA
>CAJXRC010000200.1 GCA_913058405.1 uncultured Colwellia sp.
CGGTCTCGTGGGCTCGGAGATGTGTATAAGAGACAGAGCTTGCAGAGGTACTTGATTTAGTAAAGGCAATAAAGTCAGCTGTTGAATCGCCTTTATAAAGCGCTAACTTATCAAGAAGATCTGACGTAGCTTTAGAGGCAGAATTCCAAACAGACCTTTTACCAGAGTGCGTATCATAAGCAAAATCACCAATACTTAATGACCAACCAAAAGTAGCGTTGGTAGCAATTGTCGACAGTATTAGGTTTTGAGCTTGAGCCCAACCTTTGGCATCATCCGTTAGTGCGTTAACGGCACTAACACTGATACTGTTAGTATTGGTTGAGGCTAAAGCGGCCGTTAAGGCTTGTTTGACTTCAACTGTACCTAAAGATGCACCTTTATCAGCCGTAATGTTATCAAGTATATTGCTGTTAATAATGACAGATTCAGAGCCTAGCAGCTTGGCTGTTTCAATTAATGAAACGAAACCATTGGTCAGCTTGGCGACATCTGATAATTCATCGCTGTTGATTGCGTTAATTGTATAGGTATCAGGTGCTGTGGAAGTAGGGCTTGCAACAACAAAATCACTCGGCCAACCATTAACTTTCAAGCTTACCGGATCTTTAGCATTAGGAAGCGATAATAACGGTGCAGTGCCTTGTTCTGTACCGTCACAATTTACTTTCCAAGTCCACGTATCATCACTGCCTGGACGAGAGGAAGTTTCCCATTTTGCAGTAAAAGCTATGTAGTCATCATTAACGAGAATATCACCAGCTTTAGCAGTTTCACCCAATGACCACACACTGAAGTCGGCACATAAACCGTCTGGCGTTGGAGTCGGCGTAGGCGTAGGCGTTGGTGTAGGTGTAGGTGTAGGTGTTGGAGTCGGCGTTGGAGTAGGTGTCGGCGTAGGCGTTGGAGTAGGTGTCGGCGTAGGCGTTGGAGTAGGTGTTGGAGTCGGCGTTGGAGTAGGTGTCGGCGTAGTCCCACCCACTAGAGTCCATGCGCTTTCCCATGCAGAACCAGTTCCCGGTGCATAATGAAAACCAGAAGCAGAAGAACACCAGCCTGCAATATCACAACGGTATGATTGACCACCATTGCTCACAATATCACCAGCAGTGTAAGAGGTACCCGCTACATAGGTACCTGTCTGCGTTGGAGTCGGTGTAGGCGTCGGTGTTGGAGTCGGCATCGGAGTAGGCGTCGGTGTCGGCGTTACATCACCAGAACATTCATGCTTTAGGGACCAACTATTGTCGCTACCTGGTGTTGATTTTGTCCACCACATGGCACTGTAAGCATTGCCATTAAATTGCATCACATCACCGGTATTAGCGTGATCAGGGTTTCCCTCCCAGTCTACCTGAGGGAAGTTTGGGTATGCATTAATACCCTCACAGCTTTGTGCTGCAAATGTATTTGTTGAGATCACTGTAGTTGCAGCAAGTGATATCGCGATAAATGTTTTATTTGGCTTAAAGCCAGCCTGTTTGAGTTTCATTCAAATTCCCATATTTAATTTATTATTGTTTTAATACCGCATGGATATGACTTGAAGTCTTTTTACATATTCACTGTGCTTTATTTATCCTTCATGTACGTTTTTCATGCGCATTTCAAACTATCACGCAATTGACAGCGCTGTCAACCGGCTGTTTTATTTTGATGTTGTGTTTGATTTAACGATAAATTTCAAGATAAAGCGGCTATAAATCATGAGTAATCACTTGATAAATAACATGTTAATAAAGTGTTTCTTAAGTGTAAAATCCTTGGGCCAGGGGGTTTTTTGAAAATATGATTAAACCGATTATAAATACTTTTCTAGCGAAATCTCATCGTTGTCCCTGACTATCTAAGCTACTTGTTCTAAGTTTCCCCATCAAAATTCGAGTGTAGAAAAATAAGAAATAAAATCTTAATTTGTGAACGCTAACGTAACTAAGTTTCAAAATTGATGCTTAGCCTCTATCTCACCTCGATATATTCTATGTAGATTTTAGGTATTACCTTTGCCTGTATAAAAAGCTTAAACCTTAATAAGTAACTGTTTTTATTGGTTTGATCTACAGTCTGTATTCTTTTGATTCATTCCTCATATTGCAATGTCGTGTAATGTTTTTTGTTTAGTGAATAAAGTAATATCGCCACCAAGTTTATTATCGGTAATAAG
This sequence comes from uncultured Colwellia sp., assembly GCA_913058405.1. GTDB lineage: Bacteria > Pseudomonadota > Gammaproteobacteria > Enterobacterales > Alteromonadaceae > Colwellia. The sequence goes on from CAJXRC010000200.1 coordinate 2,165, forward strand.
TGAATGTACTAAATAGATTTATCAATTTACTTCAACATGATATTTAGTGCCGCTTGGTATTTAATACCGATCTTCATATGTGTTATCGTCATGAAATCAGCCTGGTTCGAAGGCATATTAGGCATGCTGTTATTATTGAATGGTTACCAGAGGCTAAGAAAATTGAAGTCAATGACAGATGACAAATATAGTCGTTTTTTTCACGCTTAAATCTTTAGTTGGTTATATCATCGGATTTTCCAGCACTTATTCATATTAAGAAGAAGCTCACATGACTGTGGTAAAATATCCGCCTAACGTTGGCGAAAATGATTGTGTGATCCTATTTGACGGAGTCTGTAAACTTTGTGATTTTTGGACTCAATTCATCGTTAAGGTTGATACACAACAGCGCTTTAAACTATGCAGCGTTCAATCACCAGAAGGGCAGAGCATATTAAATTATTTTAAAATGCCAACTGATCATTTTGATACCATGCTGTTGGTAGAAGGTAAGCAATGTTTTGAGAAGAGTGATGCTTTTTTAAATACGATGAGAAAACTTAGCTACCCATGGCGTTTATTCACTGCATTCAAAATACTCCCCAAGGGTATTAGAAACTGGCTTTATGATCGTATTGCTCGAAATAGATATTATTTATTTGGACAGAACGACAGCTGTATGTTGCCAAGTAAAGAAAATGAAAATAGATTTCTTAAGGGCGATGTTGGTGAGTAGCAAGTTAACTCGCTCATTAAGCTTTTCTTAAAAAAATATCAAAATTGATGGGTTGTACCTAAAGCCAATAACTTAATCCAAACATAATCAGTAATGCACCTAAGTATTTACTGATTACCTCTCCTTTTGGCATAACTTTTTCTACAACAACTATCAGCGTTAAAATAAGGATCCACTTTAGATTCATTACCCCACTTACAAATAATATTGTCATTAAAAACCAACAACAGCCTACGCAATAGCTGCCGTGTTTTAGGCCTAAGAGTAATGCACCTTTAAAACCTTCTTGCCAACCTTTACTCAGCATAGACAATGGTGATCTACACAGATTTAAACAGTTTTGTTTGAATGAAGAGAATTGATAGATACCAGCAAGGATTAAAACTGACGCACTAAAGCTCAGGTTTGCACTATCCATCATGGGTGTCAGTAGATTTAAATGGTGGAGAAAATACTGCAAGAAGGTAATAACAACACTGTATATGCACCAAACTATGAGATAGCCCAAGGTAAAAATAATGGTCGGTGTGTAGCTTTGATTAGATGAAATACGTTGTCGGTTTAGTTTATCAACCAATAATATTACTGGAATTGCCGATGGCAGCATCATTCCTGCCATCATAATAGCCCACATGATAAACAGCATGAATACATCAGCCACAGACCAACTTGCAATTGGATTCATATTCATAGTCATATCATAAAGCATGTAATGCCAACTCAAATAAATGAGTAGGCACACACTAATAATGATGAAAGTTCGATTGATTAATACCATTTTGTAATCAGGCATTGATGTATCTTTAGTTAAGCATTTGGCCAATTAACAACAGCATTTGCCGCAAAGGTATCACTATAATTAAAAGCCATATTGCCATGGTTAATTTTCATTAATTTGGTTTTCCCTGCAAAACCATCGTTCCACATAAAGCCACCTTTAGGGAAGGTAATATGCACTTCATTAATCTCGCCAGTAACTGGGTTAATGTGTGGTTCTTGTTCAACTTCAATAATGCCTTCTATGGTGACCGTTGATGTGTAGTCTTGCCTATTTAACTTAATATCAGCCATTATTGGTCCATCAAATTCACTAAACAAAGTGCCTAGTACCTCAACAGGCATACCACCTGCTTGTCCTGACATTATGGTAGCAAGCGCACCGACTTGTGCTTCGTTAGCGCTGTTATCGATAAAAAGAGCTCCTTTGCCATTGCCGTCATGCATGGCACTTGGCCAAGCAGCAGCAAACACCATTTTCAAACCACTTAAGTCTAAATCGTTGAAGTGACCACTAAGTACTTCAAAACCTAATATTGCTTCACAGCCGCCATTTTCACTGGTTGGGAAACCGCCAAACTGACAGCCACACCCGTGACTACAGCTACAGTTTTCAATTTGATTCATTGATAATGCCCAAGAATATTGATTACTCATAAATAAATCTCCTCTTATTTGGGTGGCTAAATTATAGGCTAAAATTTGTTGTTTTTCCTTTTTGAGCGTAAATCATATGTCGATCTGAGTTATGGCAATATTATGCACAGTGTTATGTTTATCTTTCGCTGCTAATGCTGGCCGACTATACTAGCATCCAGTGAATGACTGCATGACAGCAAGCATAGTGCTTGAAGCAGTGAATGTAGTTTTTTAGCTAGTTTCTTCAGGTTTGGCAAACTGTCTTAAAACACTAATCTAAAGCGAAGCAATACAGAAAAATGAAAATATTTTTACTTACACATGAGCGTGAATTGCATAGAGGAACCAATACTGGAGCCCTTGCTATAGATGGTTCCAATCAAATTGTTGAACGTGTACTTTGGGAAAGAGTAAATCCTGATAAAGTGCTTATTCGATTAATAGAAAATAATGAGGCTGTATTATTATATTCGAAGGGTGAATCATCAGAAACCGAATCGTTGGCAGTCATTGAAGAATATGAAAACATCATTATTATCGATGGTACATGGCAGGAATCAAAAAAAATCTTCAACCAAAGTGCTTATTTAAAAAATGCTCCACAATTCACTTTGAAAACGGAAAATGATTCTTTATACAAACTCAGGGCTAATCAGCCTAAAGGTGGTCTATGCACCATCGAATGTATAATCGAGGTCTTAAAAATCAAAGGTCAAAACAAAATAGCCTCTGAGTTATTAGTAAAATTTGAAAAATTCAATGGTTGCACCTAACAAAATAATTAATTAGCTCTATTGGTCGTATCAACAATATTGCTGAATAACGTCAGCGATCACCGTATAATTACCGCATCATCAGTAACAGTATTTTATCCAAGGTATTTAAATCCAGTATGTCAGAGCACACAAATCATCCCGAATTAGCTGTTACCCAGATCCCTCCCACAGAAGATAGTGCACTTAGTTCAAAAAAATCAGAGCTAATTAAATCTGAGTCTACAAAGACAGATTTAATCAAAGAGGGCACTGCGCTTAGTCATCAAAGCGGTCAGATAATTGATAAAACTTCGCCTAAGATCGTCCTTGCGACACTAAATGCAAGGTACTTTCACACCAGTTTTGGTTTACGTTACCTTTACGCGAACTTAAAAGAGTTACAGGAATTTTGTGAAATAAAAGAGTTTATTATCCAAACTCGCGCCATTGATATCGTTGAACAAATATTAGAAACAAAACCCGATATCGTTGGTTTTGGTGTTTATATCTGGAACATAATTGAAACAACCGATGTGGTTAACTTGTTAAAAGTGATCGCACCAGAAATTAAGGTTGTTTTGGGAGGCCCAGAAGTGAGCTATGAAACTGAGCAACAAGGGATTGTTGCCTGTGCAGATTATGTCTTAACGGGACCGGCAGATATTAGTTTTTACCAACTGTGTAAAGACATTATCAACGAAACGCCACCTGATAAAAAAGTGCTTAATTCGAAACCTGTTCCGCTCGAAGAAATAGCATTACCGTATGAGTATTATACCGATGAAGATCTAAAGCATCGACTGCTATATGTTGAAGCGTCTCGCGGTTGCCCGTTTAAATGTGAATTTTGTTTATCTTCTTTAGATAAATCGTCCACGCCATTTGAGTTGACCACCTTTCTTGAGCAAATGGAAATCCTCTATCAACGTGGTGCCAGAAATTTTAAATTTATCGATAGAACCTTTAATTTAAACATAAATACCACCATGCAAATTATGCAGTTTTTCTTAGACAGAATGACTGACGATCTCTATCTACATTTTGAAGTGGTACCCGATCATCTTCCAAGAAAATTGAAAGAATTGTTAACGCAGTTTCCTGAGGGCAGTTTGCAATTTGAAATAGGCATACAAACCTTTAATGTTGAGGTTCAAGCGAATATTAGTCGTAAGCAAAATAACGCAAAATCAAAAGAGAATTTACTGTGGTTAAGGGATAATACCTCCGCACATATTCATGCAGACCTCATCTTTGGTTTACCAGGGGAAACTTTCGATACGTTTAAAGATAGTTTTAACCAACTCTATCATTGTCGGCCACATGAGATTCAAATGGGCATTTTGAAACGATTAAAAGGTAGCCCAATAATTAGACACACAGAATCATTCGATTTACGTTTTAATCCACTGCCGCCCTTTAATATTTTAAGTACTGACAGGGTGAGCTTTAGCACCATGCAACGAATTAACCGCTTTGCGCGATATTGGGACATGATTGGTAATTCAGGGCGTTTTAAATACGCTTTACCGCATATGTTGTCAGACGAACCGTTTGATGATTTTATGGCGATTACCGAGTGGATTTTTAATAAAACAGGGCAAATTCATAAAATTAGTCTGAAGAAGTTATTTGAGCTGATTTCGCAATCGGTAGAAGCATTATTTCCTGAAAAGCATCAGCTTGTTATTGAAAAAATTGAACTAGATTACGAGGCAACGAAATTAAAAAGTCTCTTTAATGGACTCAACCTTTATGCGGTTGAGCAGACGGAATCGATAACTAAAAACAAGTCATTAAAACGACAACAACAGCACATGAGTTAATATCACTGAATTAAAAGTTTATGACGCTAACAGCCTTTATTAGCGTTAACCTTTCCGCTGTGAAGATACTATCGCGTCTTGTATTTGTAGTAACCTGTCTTGCCCAAATACTGTGGTATTTTCATAAGTAAAGCTAGGTACTCCCCATTTATCATGATTATATAAGGCGAGTAGATTGTTTTGAGCCCAATTTTTCCAGTTGTCATCGTTGAGGTATTGTTTAGCTTCAAACCAGTTTAGGCCCGATTGTTCAACAATAAGCTTTAATCCTGCATCGGTTTCTGAACATACCCCTTTTGACCATACAGCTTGTGCGTAGGTTAATAAAAATTCAACACCTAACTGGTTCGCGGTAGCGTATTCAAACAGTGCATAACAGCGTTCTACCCCTTGTCCTAACGGATCAGCTACTTTTCCAAAGGGGATATCAAGGGATCTAGCTTCGCGGTTTACATCTTGTAAAATGTACATGCGTTTTGTTTTTGGTACCAACATACGTCGCATCACCATAGGTAATATTGGCTTCACCACAAGGGGAACTTGAAAATGAGCGGCTAAACGTTTTGCCCTTAACAAGCCAATGTATGAATAAGGACTGCGTATTGACCAATATATAATTAAAGGCGATTTTTCATCATTGGCAACAGCTAATGCACTGTCTGATTGTTGGATATTATGGGTTTGGTCAAAAAGAACTTTTTGATCAACCGATAGGTGTAATTCATTTAAGCGCTTTTCTAAATAGTGTAATCGATCAACTCCCCAATACCACTCACCGCCATAGTGCAGCATGGCTGACTGATAATGGCCATGCTCTTTTAACATAGCTTCGTTACTGCTTAAATGTTGCTGATAACATTCGCTTTGCTCCTGTATCACGGGATCAATCAAAGAGGCTAACGTGTCTTTGTCTCCTTGCCAGTAACTAGAAAATACTTCGAGTGCTTTGGTTAAATATCCCGGCTGTAATTCATAGTGAAGTAGCTGCGCTGTTGCAGCAAAGGTTTGTTGCTTGCTCACTTTAGGCGGTTGTTCTGGAAAGCTTAGCTTGTAGAGCTTTGCTAAAAACACACAATCTTGAAATGCATTGTTCGCCCATAGTTCTGGGGCGGGAAACATTGCTGTTGGTTTGTTAAGCACAGTTCTGAAATCGAATTCTATTTGATATCTGTGCTGTAACTCAGTGAGCGTTTGCAGCAATAAATAGCTGTAGGGATCATCTATGGCAAGATAAACCGTTACTTGATGATTTAACTTGTTTTTAATACGCCTTTTATCAACGTATTTACGTTTTAACTCGACAATAAAATCACTAAGCAGTGCTTGTATAAGATAAGGTTTGATTAGGTTGACCATAATTTAAGTTCACTTCGTTTTATCTACAAAATTTAGACATAACTGACTAAAAGGTGAGCGCAGCAGAGCATGACATTTTATAGCGTTGCCTACAACCAGTGACGTGCTGAATCATTTAATACTAGCTTCCTTTGTGAACAAGTTGCTTAATCCTCAATTATCCTATGATAACTAGCATTTCCATCATGATCTAAATACCAATTCACAGCGTATTAAACGTTAAGTAAATCTAATGAAATTTATTTTGTAATACGAACATGCTTGTTATTACATCATCAAAGAAGTAAGTTATTGAATGTAAGTGGTTTTAAGTCGAACTTTAAGTCGGTTTCAAATAAAACAATTATTTTAAAATATATTCATTGTTTTTTTTGATAATACTTTTTATTTCATCTGCTTCTACTACTATCTGTCTCTTATACACATCTGACGCTGCCGACGAAGAGG
>CAJXRC010000201.1 GCA_913058405.1 uncultured Colwellia sp.
TCTTTTTATTCAATTATCAAGGCAAAACGTTTATGAATAGCTGGCTATTTATCGATGATTTAACGCTGAGAATTGGATAAAGAGGAATGTTGAGCAAGTGTTGCTTATCCAGAGTTCAGGTCAATTACGAAGTGGTATTGAATTTTAAGGAAAATTAACGCGTTAAAACAAACTAATTATCTTAATGATTAGGCTAAATTCATTTTCTACTTTAAAATTAAATTTTTACCGCAAAAGAAGTCTCATGCGCCGATCTAGTTATCCCGACCAAGAAGTCAGTTCAATCAACTGGCAAGCATTCAAACTTATTTTACCTTACCTATTCGAGTATAAAAAACGTATAGCGTTTGCCATGTCATGTTTAGTATTAACTAAAATAGCCAGCGTTTACTTGCCTTTCATATTAAAAGATATTGTTGATACCTTAGACGCTAATAACTCAAACGACGCGTCTGCTTTACTTATTGTTCCGTTAGGTTTAGTTGCTGCGTACGGCTTAGTTAGGCTGTCTATAGTCGTTTTTGCTGAAATAAGAGATACGTTATTTGGTCGAGTTACTGAAAGGGCTATAAGGCGAATTGGCTTAAAGGTTTTTCGTCATCTGCATTCCCTTGATTTAGATTTCCACCTAAATAGACAAACGGGAGGTTTGTCTCGTGATATAGACCGAGGTACTTCGGGTATCAATTTCTTAATGCGCTTTATGGTCTTTAATATTGTACCCACCTTGCTTGAAATAGTGATGGTAGTGTCTATTTTATTTGTTAAATACGGCATTTGGTACGCAGTAATAACGCTTTCTTCCATCGTTACCTATATTGCTTATTCGGTTTTTGCTACGGAGTTAAGAACGCGTTATGTTCGCGCTGCCAACATAGCCGACTCATCAAGTAATACTCGTGCTATTGATAGTTTACTCAACTACGAAACTGTTAAATATTTCACTAATGAGGAATTTGAAGCGCAAGCTTATGATCAACAGCTTTCAACCTGGGAGAAGGCTAAAGTTAAGAACCGTTTATCGTTATTTGCGCTAAACGGTGGGCAAGCATTGATTATCGCTCTAGCAATGACAGCCATGTTGGCACTTGCTGCCAGTGATGTCGCTGCAGGCGTGATGAGCCTTGGCGACTTTGTGCTAATCAATGCCTTTATGATGCAGCTATTTATGCCACTTAACTTTTTAGGTTTTGTTTATCGAGAAATCAAAGGCTCATTGGCAAATATTGAAAACTTATTTGGTTTGTTAGCTAAAGCACCTAAGGTGCAAGATGTGCCGAATGCCGCAATATTAAGTTTGACAGAGCAGGGCGAGCATTCTATTAATCAAGCCAGTATTGTTTTTAATAATATTACTTTTGCCTACAATGCTAAGCGACCTATCATTAAAGGGATTTCTTTTAATGTTAATGCTGGTGAAAAAGTTGCGGTGGTTGGTCAAAGTGGCTCAGGAAAATCAACCTTAGTGAAATTATTGTTTCGCTTTTATGATGTCGACTCTGGAAGTATTAATATTAACGGACAAGATATTAGCCAAGTGAGTCAAGAGTCACTGCGAAGTCATATAGGTATTGTGCCGCAAGATACCGTACTCTTTAATGATACGTTATTTAATAACGTACAATACGGTTGTCCTACAGCCAATAAAGAGGAAGTATTAAAGGCCATTGAACTTGCACATTTATCTGAATTTATAGACAGTTTACCAGAGGGTTTAGAAACGGTTGTGGGCGAGCGGGGCCTAAAACTTTCGGGTGGTGAAAAACAACGTGTAGCCATTGCGCGAACAATTCTGAAAAACCCGCAAATTTTAGTGTTTGATGAAGCGACATCTTCGCTCGATAGTCACTCAGAGCAAGCTATATTAACGGCAATAAACGAAGTCGCTAAAAGCAGAACCAGTCTTGTTATAGCTCATCGTTTATCAACGATCATTGATAGTGATAATATTATTGTGATGAGTCATGGTGAAATAGTAGAGCAAGGTAATCATCAACAATTACTCGCGCTTGAAGGTCAATACAGTAAAATGTGGCAATTACAACAATCTTAGGGTCTGTTGATCTTTCGCGGTTAAAATCAGTAGCCATGAATGAATCACAATAATAAGCAGTGTTAGAGTATAAAGTTATGAATAAAGATGCAGAGCAATTACAAAACCAACAACCATCCGCTGAAGTTGATGCAACAAAACAATGGTTAGATGAAATTATTATAGGGCTCAATTTTTGTCCTTTCGCGAAAAAAGAATTCGTGAATAATACCATTTGTTATCATAAATCTGAGGCTGATCAAATTAAACCGGCATTGAAGACTTTGATAGAACAATGCCACTACTTACAAGATCATAAAGAAATCGAAACTACGTTGCTCATCTTTACCGAAGGATTTCGCAGCTTCGATCGTTATCTCGATTTAGTCGATTATGCCAATGACTTGCTAATTGAATCTGGATTTGAAGGCATATTTCAGCTAGCGAGTATGCATCCTGAATATTGCTTTGCTGATGATGATTTTGATGCTGCGACAAACTTTACTAATCGCTCACCTTATCCAATGCTACATATTATTCGAGAAGAAAGTATGGCAAGAGTTTTAGCCATTTATAAAGATCCTGAAAAAATACCTGAGCAAAATATGGCTTTAGCAGAGCAAAAAGGTAGTAACTATTTTCAAAACATCTTAAAACGAATACATCAAGCACACCCGCAAAAATAGCGGGTCTTTACAATATTAACTCAATAGCCCATAAGAAAAGACTGGCATTATAATGAGATAACTAATCACTACGCTAAATTACGTTTTGTTAACGCCATTGCTTGGTTGAAACTTATACACTGTTTGTTCGTTATTTAACATGTATGGGTTAGCGTATGAAAACCAGTTACCACGGCAAAGAATATCGTTTTAATTGTTTTGAAGATCTCTGGGCGTTTTATCGCGTAATCTTAGTGCAACAATCTATCCAACGCATTGCGATTAGTAGCTAATTACTTACACCGTGAACAGAGTCATTTAGAGAACGAGGGTCGCTAAATCCTAATTCTGAGGTAAAATAATGCACTTTTCATAAATACGCCTGTTGAAATATGCCCATTTTAGAACAATTTTTAGTTATCGCTATGGTCCATTTTTTGGCTGTAGCCAGTCCCGGTCCAGACTTTGCACTTATCTTAAAACAAAGTATTCGATATAACAGACGCATCGCTATTTATACTAGTTTTGGCATTGCGGCGGGCATTATCGTTCATGTGACTTATTCCTTGGTTGGAATCGGTCTTTTGATTGCCAGTGATGAGCGTTTATTTACCGCATTAAAATATATTGCTGCCAGCTATTTTTGTTACATAGCCTGGCACTGTCTTGGCGCTAAAAATCCTGAAAAAGAAAAATTAAATCCTAATAACCTAGAATCTGATGATCAATTATCAATACAGAGTGAGCCAAGTAAAACCGTTACATCTACTGATAACCAATCAGCTAAAAAAGCTTTTTTAAACGGGTTTTTAATTAATGCCTTAAATGTTAAAGCAACGCTGTTCTTTGTTAGTTTATTCTCTGTGGTCATAGCACCAGAAACCCTATTAAGCATTAAAATTGCTTATGGTGTTTATTTAGTTGTGGCAACAGCCGCATGGTTTTGCTTCTTATCTTATATGTTAACGCAGGAAAAAGTACGGTACGTATTACAACGTAAAGGTTATATTCTCGACCGTGTTATGGGCGTGATTTTATTATTATTAGCGATTCAACTGGTCTTAAGTGATCTTAACTAAAGGCTCTTTTACGCGCAATTTACTCTGAATATACGTTTAAAATTGTTGATAAATTGAGCTGTGAGCAATCTGTTTTTATTTCCAGTATAATAGACACCAAATGCAGTCTTAATGAATAAAAAAGGGTTAGCTTTGCCAGAAGAAAATATAATTGTATCCGTTGGTGGTAGTGTTGAGCGTGCTGTAAAAGGCGAATACTCAATTGATGTGAAGGCTATTTTAACCGAAGCGTGGCAGCATACAGTGCGGTCTAGAATGTCTATCAACGTAGCGCTGCTTTTAGTATCGCTATTCGGTATGGTAGTTTCCTTTATTTCCAGTAGCTTTTTTGGCGGTATTGAACTGGTTATTAATGACCCAGAGTTGCTGCAATTGATCAATGTTATAGTAACCATTGCGGTATGGCCCTTTATGGCTGGCATTGAAATGATGGGTGTTTACCACGCAGTTAATAAGCCAACACAAAGTAAAATGGTCTTTTCGTTTTTACATCGTGGCAGTTGGGTTGCACTGTGTGCGTTGTTAACCTCTCTATTGATTGGTATTGGTTTTCAACTATTTCTGATACCAGGTATATTATTAGCCGTACTACTGTCATTAACGATTCCTTTAGTCGTAGAGAAAAATCTTACGCCGGTGCAGGCTATTATTTTATCTGTTAAAGCATTACGCTTTAAGATATTACCGCTGTTAGGTATATTTTTAGTGCTGTTTTTAGCGCTCATCGCGTTAACTTTTCCTATCGCATTATTGATTGAATCAAGTTTTGCACCGCTCGCTATTATGGTGTTTTTATTTGGTTTATCTTATTTGGCTCCTTGGTATTACAACATCAAAGGTGTTTTGTATCGTGAAATATTTGGTGTCTTTTCGGAACAAAAAAATGTTGAGAATGGTATAAGTCATACCGCAAATAACGACTCTGATCATAATGGCTCAGATGATACTTTTTCTGCTTAATTTTCATCATAAATAAGGAACTTTTATGAAAACAAAGTTATTCATTCGCTTTACGTCATGTTTAGCGTTAGTAATCGCAATAGCCGCTCCTTTTACTTTTTTAGTGCCTGAGCCTTTAGTAACGGTAGTCGAGGTCGCGGTTGAAAAAGAAGCTGATAAGGTTGTGGTTCAAATAGTTGAAAAACCAAAGGTTATAGAAAAACCTTTACATCAGGTCGATTTACCTGATTTTGCCGCTATCTATGATATTCCTACTAAGAAGCGTCGATTTTTTGCTTTTGTCCGCCCAGCAATAGAAGCTAAAAATACTGAATTAGCTGAAGATAGATCGAAACTTGAACATTGGCATGAGCAGATCTCTCTTGGCTTAGGACTTACGGTAGAGGAAGAAAGCTCATTGCAGGCGCTTATTAAGGCTTATCGAATTAACAAGGAAGCTTCTACATTACAGCAAATTAACGATTTGTTAGTCCGCGTTGATATAATTCCTACCTCACTAGTATTGGTACAAGCTGCCAATGAATCGGCATGGGGAACATCACGTTTTGCCCGTATCGGTTTGAACTTTTTCGGTATTTGGTGTTATAGAACGGGTTGCGGTATGGTACCTGGAGGACGCAACACAGGGGCAAAGCATGAAGTTGCTGCATTTCAAAGTGTTGACTCAGCAGTTTCAGGCTACTTCAACAACATAAATAAGCATAATGCTTATCATGTGTTTAGAACAATCAGAGCCGAATTAAGAGCGCAAGACCAACCCCTAGATGCAGAGATTCTAGCAACGGGCTTGTTACCTTATTCTGAACGTGGGGCACAGTACGTGTTAGATTTAACCGACATGTTAAGACACAACCAACGCTATTTTATTAAGCCAAGTACTGAACAAACTGCTTCAGCTGATTAGTACCGTATCTTACTCGCTCAATAGTGTTGTAACATTGTTGACTAAAGTAATTTATAAATTGATAAACACAAAACGACCAATGTGATAAACATTGGCCGTTTTTATTTGTGCTGTTGTTAGCTATTCAGTTGATAGCTAATCCAATAACTATTAACTATTAACTATTTTACTTCAATTACGTTGAGTAACTGTTCAGTATTAAGGTGATTTTTAGGAGATAAGTCTTGTGGTGTTTCAATTACCTCTTCATCAAAGGCCGTATCACCACCGTTAATAATACCAGAAGTACTGTTAATACTTTTAAAATCAAATAACTCACTGTCACATAAGTGAGAAGGAACAACATTTTGCATCGCAGTAAACATAGATTCAATTCGGCCCGGAAATTGGTCATTCCAGTCGTTTAACATACGCTTTATATTTTGTCTTTGCATGTTCGGCTGAGATCCACACAAGTTACAGGGAATAATAGGGAACTGTTTTAGTTCACTGTATTGAATAAGCTCGCTTTCTTTACAAAAAGCTAATGGACGAATAACCACGTGCTCACCATTATCTGAGACAAGCTTTGCTGGCATTGCTTTCATTTTACCGCCATAAAACATATTCAGCATCAGCGTTTCAATCATGTCATCACGATGATGACCCAATGCTATTTTTGTCGCACCAATATTTTTAGCCGCTTTGTATAAAACAGCGCGACGTAATCGAGAGCATAAACTACACGTTGTTTTACCTTCGGGTACTTTGTCTTTAACAATACCGTAGGTGTCTTCTTCAACAATATGATACTCAATACCAAGCTTGTCGAGGTACTCAGGTAAAATATGCTCAGGAAAACCTGGTTGCTTTTGATCCAAATTAACAGCGATGATGTCGAAGTGAATAGGGGCAGACTCTTTCAATTTCATTAAAATACTTAACATGGCATAGCTGTCTTTGCCACCAGACAAGCAAACCATTACTTTGTCGCCATCTTCAATCATATTATATTGCGCAATGGCTTGACCAACATTACGCCTGAGTTTTTTTTCTAATTTTACAAATTGTGTTTTTTGAGTAGGCGATAAATCTGTCGTGGGTAAGGTTAGCTGTGCTTCTGTCATGTTCTTTACTTTATTGAAGGGAATTAACGGCGAGAATTATAGCAGTTTGATAATACCAATTGCACTAATGAAGTGATCATTTTTAGTTGCTCTCTATCTAGTAACACCCTTACGCTCAAGCTCAATAACCCGTTATTACTCAATCAAGCGTTTTGTTCTTGAATAAGTTTAAACACATTCTAAGAAGGGAACGTCATTTTCTATCGGTTAAATAGATAACATTAGAGTCTTTTTTTGTATCGCACATCGGCTGATTTTTAGTGAAATTAGCTAACGCTTTATTTAACTCAATAAAAGAATCATGCATCATTCTCGATATTCGAATACAAGAATCGACAGGGTTTTTGGCCAGCTTTCGTTGTATATCTATCTGAAACTGCAAACCCTGTAAACGTCGTCGATGGCTTCCAGATGTTTGGTCGATAAGCTCAGCAATATTTTCCCTAAGAATGCATTCAAGTTTATCGGGGGAGTTTACCGCTAATTCACTTAGCGTTTCATGGTCGGGGAGGTGATTATGTTTCATAGAGAATACCTCATAGGATCGCATCAAAGTCGTTACAATTTTCATCATCCGTAAAATACTTACAATAATTAATTGTGCTTCCTTAACGTAAGTATAGGTCAATTATTGCCCAATCTTAGAAATCGATAATTCTGTGCCCCATTCAGTTGTAGGTTTTTTACAAAAGCAGCCATTCACTCCTTATCAAATTTGTAATGTCTATTGTTTGCTATACACCACTTGATGCTTCAAATATCAATCGAAGGTGTAACTAGAGAGGCAATGTTCACTATTACCAACCAAGGGGAGAGTGCTAAACGAAAAAATGGGACAATATCCTATACTTACAATATGAATTGATTAGTTTTGTATAGTAATGCACGGGTTATTACTCCAGCTGACGATTTAGTATAAGCGTGAAGACATATAATTATTAGAGAGAAATATTTGAAATTTATGTATATCAATCAAAGACTAATTTTGAGATAAAATATCTAATGCAGTACAGCCTTTATAATGTATGGATATATTTAAGGATACATCATGAGACCAGATGAAGAATATGTTCTTGCGACCCTAGCATCTAAATTCGGTGGTAAATATATCGATGGTGAAGATCCGCCAGACGGTTATTTACTCTTAAATAACCGTAGAATTGCGGTAGAAGTTACCAAACTGGTTGAACATATCAATGAAAATGGAAAGCGGCGATCAAGGTTGGCAGATGATGTACCAATTTCAAATGTTGTCGAGCAGTTAAATGAAGAAATAGGCAGTCTAATTCCTAAAAACCGATGGATTCATCTTGTTATTCCGAGCCCAATTAAGCGGATTAATGAATTTAAAAAAGAACTGACCCGAATCATTCTCAACATGATTGCGACCAAAACACATGAGGCGGTGATAGACATTTTAGGTTATGTAGTTTCAATCAATTTATATAAGTGTAAGCATCCACCAAAGAAAAAAGTGATTCAGTCAATAGCCACTAAATTCGCCTCAACAAACATTCAAGAAAACACTCAGTTTTTGTTAGAAAACAGGATCGTCATTAAGAATCAAAAATGTAACGCTAATACCACAGTTAAGAGCGATGCAGATGAATATTGGCTGGCACTTTTCAATACCTATTGCATGGCCGATGTTGATTCTTATAGGGGAGCCTATGACGCTTTAAAATTAGAGCATAATTTTAGTAAAATTTACCTCATTGATGGATATCGACGAGTTTATAAATTGTATTGACAGCAAACTGCAATAAAAAATGGATCGAGAAATTCTAACTCTTCGCTCATTGGTATAATTGATAAGTATTCAGTGATGGTCTATTAGATATTTAATTAATTCAGTAACTGTTATATATCTGTCTCTTATACACATCTCCGAGCCCACGAGACCG
>CAJXRC010000202.1 GCA_913058405.1 uncultured Colwellia sp.
TGTGTATAAGAGACAGGTGTTTAGTAAGCCATCACTGATTAACCATAATCAACTAGATATTTTTCTGTCACTAAATGAAGAACTCGATGAAGAGATAGTTTTGCGAGGGAACGAATACCTTTGAGCGGTGAAAAGCAGATAACAAAGCAGGAGTGTAAAAATAGATAACAATGAAAAAATGATAGGTAAGATTTAATATTTACTGATGAAGATCTGTCTAATTTATATCGATTCAAACAGATTGACAGACACATACTGACTTGAGGCAGAAAAAATTGATAAAAGAAGATTAACAGGTTGGTTATTCTTTGCGGCATTATTTGTGCCGCTGATAATGCTGATTGATAACAGGTGGTGAGAAAATATTGACTCATAGTGATACCCAAGATGTATGTAAATAAATCTATATTTACCCCTCAAACAGCGACATACATTGGCAAAGTAAATATTTATTACTAATTTACAAAAAGTTTAGTCTAAAAGTGCGTTTTTGCAATTGATTGAATTATTCGGTAAAAGTTATGCTTCAAGCAAAGTACGCCATGATCTGATTACCCGTATGTTCCATATATGACGTATAAACAATACTTTATTTAAACTTTATTGAATATAATTTGCACAAGTAAGCTACCAATCAGACCTAGAATTCTTTAATTAATTTAATCCTGTATTCCATCATTTTACTCTTTTTACGAAGAACGAGACGCCGAAATAGTTTTTTATCCTTGCTTGATAATTGTTGCAAGGTGCTCGGACTATTTCAAATCAAAATACCATGATGAAATAATGAGGATAGCTACAATGATGTCGCAACATTAAATACTGCAACCCTTTTGATACAAATCAATTGATTACTGCTACATTAGCGATAGTCTAATGACATTGGTATTATTGCTAATGCTGTATTACTTTTAAGGTAGTACTGCTTTTATGTTCAATTTTCCCCACATAAATATTTTAAATTTTACTTTTCTGGGATGAAAACTATTGAGCACGCTCACCTAGTTTAAGGAATAGCTTTTCCATGCAAGAAGTAAATGATTCTCAGCACAAAATTGAATTCTACAGCGTTATTTCGCTAATTGTTTTAACTTTAATTATCTCTGCATTCCTATTTTTCGACATAGATAAACATAAAGTAATCAACTTAAACTCGGCAGATATTAAGGTAGTTGATGATCGAGACGTACTAGGAGCTTCTGTTGCCAACGTAGTAAAAACCAATCATGGTCTTGAGTTTAGTTGTCAAATAACAACATCTCACCTTGATCAACCTTACTGTGAATTAATCATAAACCTACAAGATTTAAGTAAACAAGCCCCTTTGACTGGGCTAGATTTATCCAATTACGAACAAATTGGCTTATGGATTAAACATAGTCACTCAACACAACCTGGCACTCGCATCGAGTTACGAAACTTTGATCTCAGTTACTCAACCAAACAAAACCAAATGGTATTAAAACATAATACATTAGAGTATTTAGAAGCATATGTTGCGAATCCTGTTTGGTTAAACCTAGCTGACTTTACTATTCCTCAATGGTGGAACAATAACCATAATTTAGCATTAAATAATGGTGGAACTGATTTTTCAAATATCTATTCAATTGCGATAGCACCGAGTACGAGAGTACAACAAGGAAACTATCAATTAATCATTGAACGAGTTGAATTAAAAGGAAAATATGTAAGTTCCACTACACTCATAGCTGTACTCATTATGCTATGGAGTATAGCGTTAGGTTATGTCATACGACGCTTAGTACCCGCTAAACAAGTTGATATTGAAATTCCAGAACAAGCGAGTCACACCATCGAATTTGGTGCTATGAGTTGCCCTTTAACAGGCGCACTCAACAGAATTGGATTACGAAAATGTTTTGACCAACTAGCGCCTAGTGATTTACACAAGCTAAGTATTATTTTTATTAACATTGATTATTTTGAAGATCTTTACCCTAACTATGGTCAGCAAATAGCAGATAAAATTTTACAAAAGTTCGTCGAAAAAGTTGATAAGACTTGCCGTTCTAGTGATACAGTAGCCCGATGGAATACGGAAGAATTTTTATTAGTATGCCCTGACACAGAATTATCTCAAGCGGTTGATGTTGCAGATAAAATTAGAGTAGCCATCCAGGAGAGTGCTTGGCCAAATGATATCAAAATCACTTGTAGTTCTGGTGTTGCACAAATGTATGATGAGGATCTTAATGATTTGATTGCTCGGGCAAATAAAGCACTGTATAAGGCAAAAAGTAGGGGCAGTAATAAAACAGCTGCAGCTTAATTACACAGTGCGTCATGAAGATAAAAATTAGAAAGAGTGATAAGCACCTTTATATATTTTAAATATATTATGGATATAACAAGTAGGGTTTACGCTTTTGCATAAAGTCCGTAAGACCTGCTCGCCAACTTAATTTAATTTGCTCTGCACTTTGCCCTGCCACAATCGCTTTCCTCAATTTGTCAGTACCTGCTAATTTATCCATAAATTTGGGACTATTAAAAAAAGTAATCTTTTGTTTGGCAAAAGCTTTATACCAGCTCAAGATATATTCTAAATCTAAACCATGACTAACAACCTGACGTAAGTCTTCGCCTTGCACCCTTATATTCATGAATTTAGGTTTACTTGAAGCTCCAGGTGTTGAAACTGGGGTGAAAGTAAAATCTCCGATATGCACATTGTCATGACCGATCACCTGAAATGGAAAAGGGGTTCCTCGGCCAATACTCACCGGTGTTGCTTCAAAAAATGCAAGTGAGGGATATAAAGCAATTGAATGAGCATTTGGTAAATTAGGACTTGGCTTTACCGGTAGAATATAGGCAATGTTTCTTTGGTAGTTTTTTACTTTATAAACACTGAGAGCAAGTTCTTTTTTACTTGTTAACCAGCCTTCCCCTTTGATCATTTGCGCAAGCTCAGCAACTGTCATCCCATGTAATAACGGTATTGGATGCATACCTACGAATGAACGAAATTCTTTTTCGAGTATAGGACCGTCGACAAAAGCACCATTCGGGTTTGGTCTATCTAAAACAATAAATTTGACCCCCGCATCAGCGGCAGCTTCCATCATATAATGCATGGTACTGATATAAGTATAAAAACGGAGACCCACATCTTGAATATCGAAAACGATGACATCAAGTTTTTTCAGGGTACTTACGGAAGGCTTTCTATTTTTTCCATACAATGAAACCAAAGGTATCCCGGTTTTAGTATCAACACTTGAGTCGAATTTTTCACCTGCATCACGGTCGCCACGAAAGCCATGTTCAGGTGCAAAGATCATTTTGATATCGATATTTTTTTTCAATAAAACATCAACTAAATGTTCATTAAATACAGTAGAGGTTTGATTGACGACTAAGCCAACTTTTTTCCCCTTTAACTCAGGTAAGTACTGCTCAATTTGCTCAGCACCAACCATCAAACGACTCACTGTGTTTTCTGTATATGCAGTAGCAGGAAAGCTAAAATAAAGCGTAGAAAAACTAAGTAACATTAGGATTACTTTGGTGATAATAACTGAGTTCATAAATGCTGTATTAATTCCCTTGTTGTTCGACTGCTTTTCTCAGAAAGCCATTTTTCTTAGCTAACGCAGCTTCAGCTTGAGTACAATCTAAACCAGTTAACACCATTAAACTCGCCACTTTTGTTTGGTTTTTGGCTTGAGCCAACGCCTTTTCAGCCGTAGAAAAGTCACATTCTGTTGCCTGCATGACAATTCGAACAGCACGTGCATAAAGTTTTTCATTACTGGCATTTACATCAATCATCAGGTTCCGATAACTTTTACCACTTCGGATCATGCTCGCAGTACTTAGCATATTCAAAATAAGTTTTTGTGCGGTGCCCGATTTCATTCGAGTAGACCCCGTCAGTGCTTCAGCGCCCACTATAGCGCAAATATTAACATCTGTATTTTGGGCATAATCGCTATTTGCGCTACAACTAATACCGATCACTTTAGCGCCTTGCTCACTGGCAAAAGCCATTGCAGATAGTACATAAGGTGTGCGGCCACTGGCAGCTATTCCTACTACAACATCTCTGTTAGATAAACTTATTGCTTTCAAATCATCAATCGCTAGTTGTCTATTATCTTCAGCGCCTTCAACCGCCTTATACATAGCGCCAGTCCCTCCAGCAAGAATGCCAATAACTTGCTCAATTGATACACTAAAGGTCGGTGGACATTCCACGGCATCAAGTACACCTAATCGCCCACTCGTCCCTGCTCCGATATAGATCAGTCGACCGCCATCAGCGAAAGCATCAACTATAAGGTCAACTCCTTGCGATATTTCAGGAAGTAATGAACCAACAATCGCAGCAACTTTTTGATCTTCTGTGTTTATTTTTTTAAGTACACCAAGGGAGTCAAGCAAGTCAATATCTAGCGTATTTGGGTTTTGTCCCTCTGTTGTTATATTATTAAGTTCATTAACTAACTTTGCTTGCGTATTCATGAAATTCTCTCATTTTGATTACTAGGGATTGTTTTCAATTTAATCACTTATCTACATAATTAACGATTAAGCTAAAGCGCACAATAATTATCATGGTACACTGATAACTCATAATAAATAGAAAAATAAACGACATTTATTTCGTTGCATTCATTTTATTTTCCATCACTATTTGTCAGTAAATCAGTAGAAATCACATGAGTTATACATCCAGACTAACCAAAGCCATTATCGATTTAGACGCCCTCGTTAAAAATTATCAATATATTTCCAACCTATCAAGTAACAGCGATACCATTGCCGTGATCAAAGCCGATGCTTATGGTCACGATGCCAGTAAAGTAGCCCAAGCGTTAAGTTCAAAAGTGAATCTACTTGCGGTTGCATTTATTGACGAAGCATTGGCGCTTCGTGCTGATGGTATTGAGACCAAGGTCCTTGTTCTTGAGGGTCCTTTTAAAGAATCTGACCTTGAGTTAGCACTAGAAAATAATTTTGCTTTAATGTTGCACAGTGATTATCAAATAGACTGGCTAAAATCAATGAGCCCTGAATTTTCTGGCGATATATGGTTAAAAGTTGATACTGGGATGAACCGCTTAGGATTCCAAGTTGAACAAGTAGACAACGTCATGTCACAACTATCAGCTAAACAGATCAAGAACTTGGTTTTATGTTCACATTTTGCCACAGCTGACCAGATTGATTGTGAACGCCCCGTCAAACAACTCAAGAAATTAAAAGTTTTAGTTAAAAAATACGGCTGTAAATTTAGCATGGCTAACTCTGCAGGTATTTTAAATTGGCCAGAAAGTCATGGTCATTATAATCGATTAGGCTTGGCACTTTATGGTGCATCCCCGATAGGTGAGAGTCGCAAAAGCCGACCACTCATTCCCGCGATGACATTACAAGCTAATATTATTGCAATACATACAGTAAAAGTCGGTGAATCAGTGGGTTATGGCAACATTTGGCAAGCCCAACGAGATACAAGGTTAGCAACAGTAGCTATTGGATATGCTGACGGTTATCCTCGCAACGCTAAATCAGGAACACCAGTGTATATTAACGGTTCGCTAGCTCCGCTCGTAGGCCGAGTTTCAATGGATATGATCACAGTTGATATTACTGATTTAAAGCATACTACGATTGGCGATACTGTAGAATTATGGGGCAAGAACCTAAATATTGATATCGTTGCTCAAAACAGCGATACCATTAATTATGAATTGTTAACTCGAGTATCTAAGCGCGTACCAAGACTCTTTGTAAGTTAACTCAGAGCCCAGGTATTATTTATTCGATACCAATATATTTGTGAACTTGCACCGATAAGCGCCAATTATTAGCAATACATGTTGCTATTGCTAAATCGGTTGCACGTTTCTTTTGGCTAATTGGCTGTAAATATACCGGCGTGTTTTCGACTTGATGCAATGCCAATAGTGCTTTTAAATCATCTACATTCTGCTCTGTAGCGACAGGGTGTTTTATTTCATTTGCACGTAACATAGCACTCGCTAAAATATCATAACCACCACGCATCTTAATTTTAGGAGAAACAGTCACCCAGCATTTTGTAGTGGTAATAATTTCGAAAGTACCAGATGTTTCAATTTGCGTGCTGTAGCCTTGTTCCTCTAAACTTTCACATAGTGGCGTTAAATCGACCATACAAGGTTCACCACCCGTAATAACAATGTGTTTGGCTTTGAAGTTCTTTTCTTTCACTAACGCTAAAATATCTTCAGGAGAAAAAGTAGCCCACTGAGAAGTCTCCGCTTTTTTAGCTAACATAGTGTCAGGACTGACTTGATCCTCAAGTTCTATATCCCAAGTATGTTTAGTATCACACCAAGAACACCCGACAGGACAACCTTGCAGTCGAATGAAAATTGATGGCTGGCCCGTAAAGGAGCCCTCCCCTTGAATTGTTTCAAAAAGCTCATTAATTTTATAGTTCATGGGTATTATGGTTTTCTCTTCTGCATTATGGTTTATTTTATTAGCTATGGTATTCACTTTCTGCTTTAGCCCATTAGTTATTTCAAGTAAAATGATAGGCATTATTACTATACCAACCAGACGAATTAAATGAACGCTTAGCGAGAGTTCGAGGGCTTAGAGGTAAGGCATTGATTACAGATAATGGTTATTCCATTGTCAAAATCAATAACGCCGCATATAAGCCTTTACCTTTTATTAGGTACTCGCCCTTCGGGAGCTCATTAGCAAACTTAAAACATCACAAAATGAATGAAATATAGAATAACTATGTTTAAATAATTTTACTTGTTTGAGGCTCGCTACTAAAGCTCTAAGCTGTACAATAAATTAATCTGCTTGGTATTATACCTTAGATCAATTAAGAGAGCTTTCAAATGGCTGAAAAAGTTGTTGTTATTTATTCTGGTGGCATGGATTCATTCACTGTATTGAACCGTGCTAGAAAAGACGGAAAAGAAGTGTTTGCGTTGTCCTTTGATTATGGCCAACGTCATGTTAAAGAATTGGAGTGCGCTAGCACGGTTTGTAAAGAGTTAGGTGTTAATCACAAAGTAATTGATATTTCAGCAATTAATCAATTACTAGCTGGTTCTTCGCTTACAGATGATATTGATATTCCTGAAGGTAATTACGAAGCGGACAATATGAAATCAACTGTTGTGCCTAATCGTAATATGATTTTACTTTCTTTGGCCGTTGCTTATGCAGTATCGGTTGGGGCTGACCAAGTTTATTATGGCGCGCACTCTGGTGACCATGCTATTTACCCTGATTGTCGACCTGAATTCGTTGAAAAAATGAATGATGTTTGTAAAATTGCAAATTATGAGAGTGTCGAAATATTTAGCCCTTATTTAACCGTGAATAAAACAGCAATCCTTGCTGATGGTATTGCGATGGGTCTAGATTATAGTAATACTTGGACCTGTTATAACGGTCGAGATAAAGCATGTGGTAAATGCGGTTCTTGCCAAGAGCGCTTAGAGGCTTTTGAAGAAAATAATGCCACTGACCCAATCCCATACGAATAAAGAACGCTGAAGTAATTACAGATAAAATAATGTAAATAAGTGAAGCTATGACTGATTCGAAATTAGATGTAAGTAATACAAGTAACAGTGATGCGCAATCATATAGGACTCAAGCATATCAACTGCTTGAAGGTCACTCAGATATAAGTATTGTGGCAAAAAGTATTAATTTATTTTTGATTATACTTATCATTAGTAATGTCATTGCGGCTATTTTTGAATCAGAGTCAAATTACCATGAGCAATATTTAATAGAATTTGCCGTATTTGAATTTATTTCTTTATCCATCTTTTGTGGAGAATACCTTTTACGTTTATGGTGTTGTGTTGAAGCAAAAGAGTATGCTCATCTCTCTCATAGCAAGGCCAGAATTAGGTATGTATTTACCGCGATGGCTTTAATTGATCTTATTGCTATATTGCCTTTTATTATTGCCATGTTTTTTAGTATCGATTTACGTTCATTACGCCTTATTCGCGTCTTACGTTTATTAAAACTTACGCATTATTTTAAAGGCTTTAATATTTTTATTTCAGTAATCGCAAAAGAATTAAAAAGCATTACTGCTGCTATGATGGTGATGATATTTCTAATCATCATTGCTGCCAGTTTAATGCATGCCATTGAAGGCGAGATTCAGCCTGATACTTTTGGTAGTATTTTGCAGTCTCTTTGGTGGTCTGTAGTGACAATGACAACCGTCGGTTATGGTGATGTTGTGCCAATCACTGCCTTAGGAAAAGTGATAGCTACCGTTATCATGCTTATCGGTGTTGGTTTAGTTGCATTGCCAGCAGGTATGTTAGCAGCTAGATTTGGAGAAGAGCTTAGAGAGCGAAAAGAAAACCTAGATTATAAAATTAAAGGAGCGTTAACTGATGGTTTTATCAACCAAGATGAGTACCAAGAATTAGCTAAGCTTGCTGATAAATTAGAAATTGATCAACACGACTTTCAACGAAGTATTGCCCAATTAAAGCACGGAAATCACCACGAAAAATGCCCTCACTGCGGTAAATAAAGAAAAATCACTTTTTATTCTATTTCCTGTCTCTGATACACATCTGACGCTGCCGACGAA
>CAJXRC010000203.1 GCA_913058405.1 uncultured Colwellia sp.
ATGAGACGCCTTGATCATGAATCGCTCAAGCGTCCTGAAACACGCATCTTCAAGTGGCTTGGGTATATAGTATAAAGTAGGCGTTAATCTGAATGCTAGTTATCTAAGAAAAGGAAGGCTTTTAATGAAAGGATTATGGCTATTATTTTTATTACTTATCGGATCGAATACTGTTTGCCAAGCTGGGCAAGTGTATAAATATAAAGATGCCAATGGTCATTGGATATTTAGTGATAAACCACCTGAAAAAGAACAAGACTTTTCTACATTACAGTTTACTAGCCCGAAAAAAACAACTTATAAAGTGCAACTGTATAATATAAAGGATGATAACGGCTATACTCTCTATGCTAAAAACGACTTTTATGCACCTATCGAAGTCGGCTTTACTTCTCCTGTTAGCCAAACCCTTATAAGTAAAGTCATTCCAGCAAGAGACCGTATCGCTCTGCTTGAAAGCAAAACAAAAATACTTAATCTTGATTATCGTTGGGCTCTTGGGGATCCAGGCAGCGTAGCTGATAATTATCAATATCATGCCCCTTTTAATTCACCTAAAGGGCATCGTATAACCCAAGCCTTTAATGGTCAGTTTTCCCATACAAATGACTATAATAAGTATGCAGTAGACATTGCAATGGATGTTGGTACTTACTTAACGGCAGTACGAGCCGGTACAGTTATTTGGGTTAAAGATGATTACCACATGAGCGGTAAAACAAACTATTTTCTAGATAAAGCTAATGTTATTAAGATACTGCATGGTGATGGTACTTTTTCATCTTATGCTCACATTCTTATGGATACAGCCATGGTAAAGGAGGGCGATAATGTTGCTGTGGGTGATAAGTTAGCTCGATCAGGTTCCTCAGGATTTTCTACTGGCCCGCACTTGCACTTTTCCGTGATAAAAAATTCAGGGTTAAGAAACGTTGCTATACCTTTTAAGTTTGTTGATCATGAGGGCACGTCATTTATTCCTAAGCGTGCAATGATCATGGTCGGGGCCAGCAAGCCTTAGTCCTCAGGCTTTTACTTTCTAATAGCTTACACAGATTGGTGAGGATGATTAATCAAGTGTCTTCTTAAAACGCAATGCGGCAACGAGTAAACCAAAACAAGTAAAAGCAATTAACCAAAGCATATCAAAATTCATTTCAATAACATCTACATCACGTAATACAACGCCTCTAATTAAGCGAATAAAATGTGTAGCGGGTAAGGCCTCTGCAATGTATTGCGCAGGTAATGGCATACCTTCGTAGGGAAACATAAACCCTGACAATAGTATTGACGGCAGTAAAATGAAGATGGTCATTTGCATTGACTGTAATTGATTTTTAGCAATAGTAGATATGACTAGTCCGAGTACTAAACTGGCGCAAATAAATAGTAAGGTAGCAATCGCAAGTTGGGCTAATCCACCATTAAAAGGTACATTAAAAAGCCAGTAACCGAGTCCCAAAATAATGGTGACTTGAATAGCACCAATAAAAATATACGGAAATATTTTACCAATCATTAATTCAATGGGAGCGAGAGGTGTGGTGATGAGCATTTCCATATTGCCTCGTTCTTGCTCCCTAACAATGGCAGCCGAGGTGAACATTATCATGGTCATCGTCAGTATTACTGCCACAAGGCCAGGCACAATGTTCACTACACTACGTTGTTCTGGGTTATAGAGTAAGGTCACTTCAAACGTAGGAGTATTTCGGTTCGCTGGTTTATCTAATAGTTCAACGAGTGGCATATTGCGCAAACTTTTTATACTACTGGCTATAACTGTATCTGAGCCATCGACTAACCATTGGGCAATGGGTCTGCTGGTTTCTTGTTTGCTTGATGGTGGTAAACCAAAGCCGACACTGGGATGTCTAACTAAGCGCTGACTAACGTCTTTTGGAATAATTAATACCGCGCGCACCTCATTACTATCTATCGCTTTTTGCGCTGATTTTACCGAGTGGTAGCTATGAGTAAAGGTGATAATACCGGTTGCAGCAACGGTTTGTTGTAATACTCGGCTTAATGATGTCTGGCTATGATCAACTACGCCGACGGGAATATTTCGTACATTGGTATTAATAGCAAAAGCAAATAAAAGTAGTTGTACTAAGGGGATCATGATGACCATGGCAAATGTCATTCTATCGCGCCTAAGTTGCAATAACTCTTTAGTGACAATTGCTTGAATTCTCAATAGAGATGTTTTCATTATCGTGCCACCCCTTGACCTGTGCAGCTTACAAATACGTCTTCAAGACTTGGTCTAACAATGGCTAGTTTATCTGTTGCTTTGATGCAGGATTGGCGTTGCAATAGCGCTACAGGATTTGCTTCTGATTTTTTAACTAAAACACGTAAATGTGTGCCTAATTGGGCCGCGGAAATAACTTGTGGCAGTGCGATGAGTTTGTCTTTTATATAACGTAAATCATTTGCGGCAATTTCAACAACCTGTGCTGCCATATTATTCATTAATACTTGAGGTGAATCGTCTGCTCTTTTTATACCATTTTCTAAAATGGCGAGTTTGTGGCAACGTTCGGCCTCATCCATGTAATGGGTTGAAACTAAAATAGTGGTGCCCTGATCGCAAAGATCAAATAACTGTTCCCAAAATTCGCGTCTATTCTGTGGATCAACAGCGGAGGTGGGTTCATCCAGAAAAAGCAGTTTTGGTTTATGTATTACCGCCGCGGCAAGTGCTAAACGTTGCTTTTGCCCGCCACTCATACTGCCAGCAAGTTGTTGGCTTTGCTGTGTTAGTTGGTGAGTACTTAATAATTCACTCAAACGAGATTTTTGTTCGATAGCTGTTAGCCCATATATCTTACTGATAAATTGTAAATTCTCTTTGACAGTAAGATCATCATAAAGTGAAAATTTTTGTGTCATATAGCCAATTTTTAAACGCAATTTATTGGCTTCTTGCGGTAAGTGGCAACCCAAAACGTTAACCTGTCCACTGGTCGGTTTTAATAAACCGGTCAATAATCGAATAGCAGTAGTTTTTCCTGAGCCGTTAGGACCTAAAAAGCCGTAAATAGTTTGCTTTTCAACCGTTAAATCTAAGTTTGATATGGCGGCTAGTTGACCGAAATTTCGACAAAGATTTTTAGCGTTTATAGCAAATTCGGGGCTGTAATTTTTATTGTTGGCAGCGTCTTGGGTTGAAAGAATCATGGCATTTGAACTTGTACGGGAACACCCATAGGTAAATCTGCCGCACTATCGGGTAGTTGTATTTCGGCTAGGTACATGAGATTGGCACGCTCTTCTTGGTTCAGAGCGTAATAAGGGGTAAAAGCAGGCTCTGAAGATATCCAGCGTACAGTGCCTATAATAGGGGTGACTAAGCCATCGACGTGTACTGTTAATTTGTCAGCAACTTTGATTTTCACTCGGTAGGGTTCAGGGACATAAATACGAGCAAAAGGCGCAGTGCCGGCCAATATTATGGCGACAGGACTGCCTTGTGTCACTCGTTCACCTAAATTCCAAGGCAGATTATCTAGTAAACCATCACGCTTGGCGGTAATGGTTAAGTCGTTGAGCTTTTTCTTTTCGCTATCAACCACAGCAATGGTTGTTGCGAGAATCGCTTCAGCAATTTGTAAATCTTCAATGCGGGCGCCATTGATAAGTTGTAATAACTTTTCTTGTGCGTTGTGAAGCTTAGCTGTATTTTCATCACGCGACGCAAGGGCATTATCGAGTGTCGCTTGACTCGCTAACTCTTTTTTAATGAGTATTTTTGCACGTTGATAATTAGCTTCATTTTTTACCAGTGCTGCTTTGGCACCAGCCACTTGTGCAGAGGCGGCAGCGACTTCCTCTTCACGAGCTCCATTGTGCACTTTCTCTAAGTTGGCCTTTGCTTGTTGCATTTGTGCTTGGGCCTTAGCGACAAGCGATTTTTGAATTGTATCATCAAGCTTTACGAGTATAGTGCCTTTACGTACGTAGCTGCCTGCATTGATAGGTAATGCGGTGATGACTTCATTCACTGTAGCAGTATGAGCTATGCGCTCTCGTTCTAATGTACCTAGGGCAAGGCCAGGTTTGCTGTTATCACAAGCATTGAGGAATATTAGCGTGAAAAGTAGTATAAATAGCGGAGGGTAAGTGCCGAAAAACTTAGCAGACATGAATAGTAATCTCATTGAAATGTAGACTAGTTTTTAGTGTAATCTCAATGAGTTAAAAGTCAATTTATTATCTAGTATTGAATTTGTACTAGCTGGGCATAAGTTAAGCTGAAGTTGGGGTAAATAATTTGATTAAGTGCAGTAAAGTGCTTAATTACGTCATTAATTATATTGTTGCTCAAAATAACTCTCGATGATTAACCTGGCTGATTCAGCATCGATATTATCTTTTTTTAAGTTCTTAAAACCGCCGCGTGCAAATAATTGTTCTTTAGCATCTGCAGTGGTTAATCGCTCATCTTGAAACTCCACACGTATACCAAAACGACCGTGAACTCGATTACCAAATTTTTTGGCGTCTAAGGTAAGTTGTTGCTCACTACCATCCATATTAAGCGGTAAACCAACCACGATAAAATCAGGCTGCCACTCCTTTAAAAACTTGGCCAAATTATCCCAGTGCGGAATACCATCAACGGCTTTGACTGAACCAAGTGGTGTAGCGCTGCCAGTCATTTCTTGGCCTACAGCAACACCAATATACTTTTTACCAAAATCGAATCCAATAACTGTACGTTGGCCAATTGGTGATTTAGTTTTAGTCGACATTCTTTTCCTTGGGTGCGCTCATTGTTTTAAGCAGTATGCTTGTATAGCAATATTGCTTAGTAAATATTAATTAGCAATGGTTGATTTCGCTGAAAGGGCTGCGATTAAGCATGCCCTATATCAGTAGAAAGATGGGCTACATCAATACCCAGTTTTTCAGTGGCCTTTTTCCAACGCTGTTCGATTGGCGTTTTAAAAAGAATTTCAACATCAGCGGGTGTCGTAAGCCATGAATTAGCTTGTAACTCTTGTTCAAGTTGACCAGGTCCCCAACCAGCATAACCTAAAGTAACAATAAATTGTTCAGGGGCCTGTTGCGTGCCCAGCGCCATTAGAATATCTTTTGAGGTAGTGATCATTAGCTCTTTACTCAAGACCAAGGAACTACTCCAGCCTGGCTGCGAGCTATGCAATACAAAGCCTCGCTGTTGTGCGATAGGGCCACCCGAAAGTACAAGTTGCTCTAAGCTAT
This sequence comes from uncultured Colwellia sp., assembly GCA_913058405.1. Lineage (GTDB taxonomy): Bacteria > Pseudomonadota > Gammaproteobacteria > Enterobacterales > Alteromonadaceae > Colwellia. The sequence goes on from CAJXRC010000203.1 coordinate 5,236, forward strand.
TAGTGACATCAGTGACAAGCGTAATATCATTCACATCATCACTTTTGGTTAACTCACTGTTACTGTTTACGTGACCTGTTTTGCCACCTTCATCAGGCTCTATTTGCTTGAGTAGATCCGCTAAGGTGATATTAACAGGTAAGTTAATGATCAAACCCATAGCGCCTTCTTCATTGTGTTCACAAATATAGGTCACAGTTTTATTAAAGTAGGGATCGCCTAGTGAGGGCATGGCAATCAACAATTGGTTCTCTAAACTATTCATTGATTGAGACGGATCTATTTCCAAATCGTTTTTGAATGCTGCTTTTTGTTCTGATTTTTGTTGTTTTTCCATGCAATCTCAACCCTTATTTATTGATATTATCTTCAATCGCATCCATTAACTTACCACTGATATTTATTGGATAAGCAGCTTCAATTTCACGGATACACGTAGGACTCGTTACATTGATCTCAGTTACTTTATCACCAATAACATCGAGACCAACAAAGTATAGACCACGTTTTTTCAATTCAGGAGCAATGGCATCTGCAATTGCTTTATCACTCACACTAAGAGGACGAGCTACGCCACGTCCGCCAGCGGCTAAATTACCACGAGTTTCACCCTGAGCAGGTATACGCGCTAAGCAATAAGGCATTGGCTCACCATTGACAATCAAAATACGTTTATCACCATCTACAATTTCAGGCATAAACTCTTGCACCATGGCATATTGCTCACCGTGGTTGGTTAAGGTTTCGATAATCACGCCGACATTAACGTCATTTTCTTTAATACGAAAGATTGAAGCACCACCCATGCCATCAAGTGGTTTAATAATAACGTCTTGTTGCTTACGGTGAAATTCTCTGATTTTATCACTACTACGGGTAACTAAAGTTTTAGGAGTGAATTCACTAAACCAAGCGGTAAATAGCTTTTCATTACAATCACGTAAACTTTGCGGTTTATTTACAATAAGTGTGCCTTCAACTTCAGCACGTTCTAACAAATAGGTAGCATAAATAAACTCAGTATCAAATGGAGGATCTTTACGCATTAATACCGCATCTAATTCGCTCACTGCTATATCTTGCGCATCTGATAATTCATACCAATGCTCACTATCATCAAACACTTTAACTCTATGTGTTGTGGCGCGACATTGGCCTTGATCTAGATATAAATCTTTCATTTCCATGTAGTAAAGTTCATAGCCACGTTGCTGTGCCTCAAGCATCATCGCCATTGATGAGTCCTTTGCTACTTTAACTTGTGAAATAGGATCCATTACTATGCCGAGTTTTATTACTTTATTTGTAGTCATTTTTTATCCTGTTCAATGTTAATTTTTTAACGCTATCGTTGAAAGTCGCAATAAACTTCATTTAACTCTGTTTATCTTTTAATTAGTTGTTATACCAATATCACTAACGTTGTGATCATTTCTACTGGTTAAAATAACCAACTACGTCGTTATTTATTTAATAATTAGAACAACAGTTATTAAAATAAACGTCTTATATTTGGCCATTTTTTCTGCGTATAAAATAGATCATCTAATTAATGAAGCTGGTATTATTAATTTGTCGTTGAAAAATACAATAATAAATTTAGTGTAAATCACCAAAGCGGCATTGTAATGCGGTAATTGCCGTTAATGCTGCGGTTTCAGTACGTAATACTCTAGGGCCAAGCAGTACATCGTGAAACCCACTGTCATTGGCCTGCGTGATTTCTTCATCACTTAGACCACCTTCAGGACCAATGAGTAATCGAACACGTGTATTTTCCACGGGTAAACTCATGATGGAATGCTGAGCTTTTGGATGTAAATTAATTTTTAAAGCACTGGTTTCTTGTTTCAACCAATCGGCTAATAACATCGGCTCTGCAACAATGGGGACGCTTACACGGCCACTTTGTTCACATGCACTAATGACAATTTTTTGCCATTGTTGACGTTTTTTCTCAAGACGTTCGGCATTCAGTTTTACTCCGCAGCGTTCAGTGAATAAAGGTGTAATGGTATTCACGCCAAGCTCTACTGATTTCTGTAAGGTAAAGTCCATCCTATCACCACGAGAGATACCTTGCCCTAAATGTATATTTAGCGGTGATTCACTATTACTTTCTTCTTGGGAAATAACATTCACATTAGCTGATTTTTTAGTTACATTACATAATGTTGCGGTATATTGAAATGCCTCTTCACCATTAAATAATGTGATCGTGTCACCTTCTTTTAGACGTAACACGCGTACTACATGACCAAAGGCATCATCGGATAACGGTACCGTTTCGTTAAGAGTAAATTGACTTTGTTGAAATATTCTTGGGTTACGCATAATAGGGCTTAATGGAAAATCATGATTATTAAACTAAAATAAGGGCGACAAGTACAAAAAGCAATGTATGAATGTATAAAGTTGTACTCTTTTATTAGTTTCATTTGACTAGCTACGAAATTACACGTAATTTCTTAAGTAATATAAATAAAAAGGATTAACAATGAAAAAAATTATACTTACCACGCTTGCGGCCAGTGTATTTTCTTTAGGGCTTGCAGGTCAATCAGCTATTGCTGGTGAAATGATCTCAGTGGACAAGAACTTTGCTAGCCCAATTATTTCATTAAGTGGTTATGATAAAGTTTATATAGAAGACTTAGACCTTTCCCACACTAAAATTATTTCACCCCCTTGGATCGATAAAGAAAGTTTCGAGTGGAAAGTCACAGATAGCAATAGAGCACACTTAAAAGCACGTTTTAAAGAAGGTGTTGAAAAAGGCTTAACTGAGAATAAAGGTCGCTACGAGATTGTAGGTAAAGAAGGTAAGGGCGTACTTATTGTTGATGTAGAAATTATCAGCTTTATGCCGTATGCCTCTCAGGAAGATACTGAAACAACAACAAAAGGCTCTGGTGAGTTTCACTTATCCGTTCATTTACGTGATGGTAAAACAAGAAGTCTAATTCATATTTTTGAAGGTACACAAGCTATTGGTGATGACTATCAACCAAATACTGCGATGGAACGCGCTAAAGATGCAAAAAACCTTTTCAAAGCTTGGGGCAAAGCATTACGTAAAAAGCTTGATTCAGCTAATTAACCCTAGGGGCTGTTGATCTTTAATGGTTAAATTTTGTTCGTGATAAAAGCGTTTTAGTCGCGGCGAGTAGTGTGTAGCCTAGCCATTCTAAGCAAATACTACTCAACAAAGAATAAAACGCTTTTAGCCGAATCCTTCGGACAGAGTTTGTTGGTCATTTATACGGCGTTATCGCCTTTTTATGTGGAATAACCACATGACCTGTCTCTTATACACATCTCCGAGCCCACGAGACCGTACTAG
>CAJXRC010000204.1 GCA_913058405.1 uncultured Colwellia sp.
CAGCGTCAGATGTGTATAAGAGACAGATTATAAGTCGTGTCAGAGACCTTTAAATTTTTAGCATTAATTGAATTATCAATGAAATCATTAATGAGCTCACTTTGTTGACCATCAATTTCTAAACCTATTTCAGACACAGTGAAAGGTTGCTCTTGTGTTAAGCCAACCAGTGAAATACCAAAAGGCAGTGGCAATAAATAACCTGCTTCACGGGCTTCTTTCCCTAAAAAAGGAAGGAAATCAGACCAGCGATTTCTTGGCGGTAAAGCTTCAGGTATGACTAATTCATAACCAATACTTGAGTTAGGATTTTGTCTATCACTTACTTGTTGCTTATAACTCTCATTAGTTTTGGCTTCACTGCAGTATTGCGCGCACTGACTTTGCTGTTGCTCTGAAAGTATGATGGCTGATTCATTAGTTGACTGCGGCTCTGTGCTGCTCTTGTTCACAGCTTCCGTTGGCTCAGTCGTAGGTTTTTGTTCTGTGCCTTGTGCGGACAAGGTAAACAAAGTGAAAAATAAAAAACTGATTAACAATAGGTAGTTACCCATAAAGGATATTTTCCATAATATGTGTGGTTACTTGTTTATTTTATACTGTTCTGTCTCAATCCGCACAAATCTTGTACTTACCCCAAATCAGTGCGTCGAATAAAGCTTAAATTTATCTTTAATCATCATTTAACAATTCAGTTATGCAATTAATTTGTTCTGCTAATGAAGCTACTTGTTGCTCTAACTCGGTTACTCTCTGCGTGAGTGATATTTGTTCTTCTGAAGGCACTACTTCAGTTTGAGTAGTGACAGCTTGGGTAAAGCTGCTTTCATCAACATCTGACAGTAAATGTACATAACGAGATTCTCTTTTACCGGGTTCACGTTCAAGTTTTCTAACCAAGGTTAGGCCATTTAAGTCCTGCAATTGAGTTAAGGTGTTATCAACCTCACTCACGTCAGCAAAGTCAGCCAATCTATTGGTGCGCGTTCTTAATTCACCAGGCGTTTGTGGGCCTCTTAAAAATAAAACACAAATAACGGCTCGTTGTTGAGGCGTAAACTTCAAATTGCCAAATTCGGTATCACAAAAACGGTGAAAGTATTTATTAACGCGAGTCGATGCTTTTTGGTCAACCATTAATTGGTTCATTTGTACTAGTTCATCAACGATATTTTGCACGTCACTTTCTGATAGTGACATTACCGGATCACGATTACTCTTTTGATTACAGCCAGTTGTAATCCCATTTAAAGAAAGAGGATATTGCTCAGGCGTGGTAGTTTCTTTTTCAAGCATTACGCCAATAATGCGGCATTGTTCTGCGGAAAGTGTAATCATCTTGAAGGTACCTTTATAAAATAACTACTGATGTTATAGCAAGCTATATGCTTCATTACTATGTTGATGTGTTTGATTGCTCACAAAAAAGCCATAGTTAAGGAAATACTTAACTATGGCTTTTTAATGATTCAAATTTTCTTGAAGGTTATTCGATATTCGCGATCTGCTCACGCATCTGTTCAATTAACACTTTTAACTCTACGGCACTTGCCGTGATGTCGGTATTAATTGATTTTGAGCCTAAGGTATTGGCTTCGCGATTAAACTCTTGCATCATGAAATCTAAACGACGACCTTGTGCGCCACCTTTATTTAAGATTTTCTTCGTTTCAGTAACATGGCTGTTTAAACGGTCTAGTTCTTCGGCAACATCCATCTTTTGCGCTAATAACACTAACTCTTGCTCAACACGACCTGAGTCTAAATCAATTTTAGCATCGGTGAATTTTTCGATGATACGATTACGTTGCCAAGCTATTACGTCTGGCATATGCGCTGCTACTTTATCTGCTTCACTCGCTATTGCATCAAGACGTTGTTCAATCATAGCTTTAAGGTTTTCACCTTCGCTGGCGCGGGCGGCGATAAAGTCTTTTAGCGCTTGATCAAAAGCTGCAAGTAATTCAGCTTGAATGGCAGACATATCGCTTTCAGGTGCTTCCATCACACCAGGCCAGCGCATGACTTCTAAAGGATTTACTTTACTGTTTAGTGTTTGTTCATTAATCCAATTAGCATGCTGAATAAGTTGCAGCGCCAAATTTTCATTAAGCGCTAATTCGCTTTTATTTGCAGGGTTGGCATTAAAACGTAAATTACATTCTACTTTTCCGCGATTAAGTTGTTTACGGAAACGCTCACGTAAAACAGGCTCTATGCCACGAAATTGCTCTGGCAAACGAAAATAGGTTTCAAGAAACCTTTGATTAACTGAGCGAATTTCCCAAACGGCGTTGCCCCAATCGCCTTTAATTTCAATGCGAGAGAATGCGGTCATGCTGTAGATCATGTTAAATCCTAATAATAATGTCACTTAATTATTTGAATTATGCCTGAGCTTGATCCATCTATCCAGAAATTCAGCGTTAAATGGGCACCCTTATGAAGTTGTTAAGTTATCGTTATGGGGTAAATTCCACTTGGCCAAAGTTAGCTTGAAATTCTGTACACCAAACACTTAGCCCATTAAGATCATCCAAACTTTTATTTTGTGGCAACTTAATAAATATTCTGGCGTTATCGTAGGTTTTTCCATCAAGTTTTTGCCCCATAGGGAAAGCATCAACACTGGTATATTCATGGTCTATAGCACCATAAAAATAAACATCTGGTCCGCCACCGTCATAGCTAAATTGGCTAATTTCTATAGTACAGTCATCAATGACTGTTGCCTTACCTGAGACATTATGGGCAAATGTACTGAAGAAACCCGTGTGGCCAATTTTTTCGTGTTCTTTAGTACAGCTAGAAAGGTTGCTCTGACCTATTTCATTAAGGGTTAATTTAAAGTGATCTATAGCCATTGTTGCAGAAATGAGTTCTTGGTTAACAGCGCCACTTTTACTTATCAAATCCGCGACTTGTTGTTCAAAATCACTGGCAGAAAAATCAATAGTCAGATTGGCGGCTAATTGGTGAACCGACTCTTCTATCTCGATGCCATTACTGGCATCGCCATCAGCATCGAGGCTTTGCAATAGTCGTAATAAGTTAATGACTTCAATTTGATTGGTATCTCTGGTTTGATATATATCTAACGGTGTTAAATAGAGGTTGGCAACAGTACTAGGAAGCGCAATTCCCCCAATAGAGAAGATAATGCTTTCTTTATCTTGAAATTGAAACTCACCAAGTTGATTAGTCTGTCCACTTTGACTAGCAGTTTTATAATTGAGCCCGGCAACAGCGGAATCAAAAAATTGACCCGTATAGGTAGATACTTCAGGAAGCGCAGGCTCTGGCGTTATCGGTGCTTCACTGGTGCTACTATCAGATCCACAAGCGGTTAAACACAGAGCTAATGCGCTAGAGATTAGTAATTTATAAGCCATATAAGGTCACCAGTATTAATAAATTAGCTACCCAAACTACCTGAAACCTACATCTTCAAGTGGTTTGGATATATATGATGACCTTATAGTGACAACATATGTTCACAAAAGTATCACAGCCATGGTTTTTATTAGCTTTTTAGGGTTAACCAATGCGCCTTTATTTTATCTGCAACCCGAAAGGCGTTAGCATAAATAGTAAAAGTGTAGGGTACGCTGCCACCGGTTGGCATAAAAGAGCCATCAGTAACATATAAGTTATCAACTTCATGGGCTTGGCAATTTTTATTAAGCACTGAGGTTTTAGGATCATTGCCAAAACGACAACCACCAGCCATTAAATTTGTTGAAGGGTAACCACTCACTGAAGAAGAGACATTTTTTGCACCTAAGGCTTCGAGTAGCTTTTCTGCCTTTTTAGATAAGTATTCGCCCACTTCAAGGTCGTGATCATGATAGCCAATGCGGACTTTGGCTACCGGATCGCCCCATTGATCTGTTACATCGTTATCTAAGCTAACAAAACAATCGTCAGTTGGCAGCCAATCATTAAACACTTCAAAGCGTAGCGTTTTATAACTGGTAAACTCTGTTTTCAAACTTTGTTTTAAATCTTCACCCCACAGTAATTTATCATCACCATTTTGATCTGAGCCCCACTGGGTTCCGCGTGCTCTCGCTATAGGGTTTTGGTGGAACAAAAAGTCGATAGTGCCGCCTTTGGCTTGTCCTTTAGCATTGGCACCAGTAAAGCTTTTATCCGCTATTTGATACCAATCTTGCAGGGCGCGATTAATAAAAGGACCTACCTGTTTTAATTCACCGACTTGTTTGTCTGACAAATCAGCGTAATTAAAGTCACCTTGTCCGGTGCCACCGCCACTAAAGAGCAAGTTTTTACCAACTTGGCCGTTATTGTTGGCGAGACCTTGTGGAAATTTTTCACCTGTTGAGGCCAGTAATAAACGAGAAGTCTCTACTGCTTGGCAAGCCACCACATATATTTTGGCGGTAACTGATTTTTTACGACCTATTTTATCGTAATAGTGCACGCCAGTAATTTCACCTTGTTTATCAGTGGCAATTTTATAGACTTTTGCATTGGCTTGAATAGTGCAATTACCTGATGCCACTGCGTTATTTAATAGCGCTGCTCGGCCACTACCTTTAGCGCCTGAAGCACAGCCGTAACTGCTACAGTAACCAGAATATTCGCAACTGCGTCTGCCCATGGCAGGTTTTGACAAGATTGCTCTGGGGACAGGAATGGCATGATAGCCAATTTTTTCAGCTGCTTTATCTATCCAAGAAGACATAGGCAACTCGGCAATAGGCGGGTAGGGGAAATCTGTTGAGCGAGGCTCTTGATGTGGATGTTCCACTACACGACCCGATACGCCCACTTCACGTTCTACTTTGGCGTAGTAAGGTTCGAGTTCGTCGTAACTAATAGGCCAATCTTCGACGTTGGCACCACTAATAGTTCCAAACTCAGATTTTAAGCGAAAATCAATCGGTTTTAAGCGATGAAAGTAACCACTCATGAAGTTTGAAGAGCCACCGACAACGTTGCCATTCCACCAACTCCAGCCAGAATCACTGGTTTTTTCACCTTGCCAGAAAGGTTTATCATTTTCATCGAAATATTCTTCTTCAATGACATGTTGCTCATCAGTTAGCTTTGGGTTGTAAGCGTCATGAATACTAATGGTCAGTTCATCTTTGAAGAACTCTTTTTCAGTTAACCAAGGGCCTTTTTCAAGGACTAATACTTTAGCACCCGCTTTTGATAACTGATGGGCAATAGGGGAGGCACCAGCGCCGCTACCAATGATGCAAATATCATAAGTCATTGATTACCTCCAAATGTAGGATGAGTTAAAGTATATTTATGAATAGAACTGTCTTGGTAGCTACTACCAGCATTACAAGTAAGGCAAATGTCATAACTCATGATTTTTTAGTTCCTTGGTGCAATTTATTACGGCTCGATGCTAGACGTTTAGCGTCGTAGTTTACTCGGCTGATCAGATCAATACGGGCTCTGGTAGGCAATTCAAAATAACGTTGGCCTTTTTCAGGCATTGGGAAGCCCGCTTGATGTTCTAACCATGCCCAACCAATACCATCAGGATTACCGCCGTAACTTGCAGGCGAAAGCATGGCTTGAAAAATATAGCCGAGTAAGGTGTTTAACCAGTTTTGTCCCGCTGTAGAATTGCTTATCCCTCGAAGTAACTGCTCTTTGTCGGCAAAGCTTAACTTTGCAAAATTGGCTGACTTTTCACTGTTAGCATAGCCATTTAACCAACCTACACCTTTTAGGATAAAGTCTTTTTCGTCTTGTTCTGTTGGTTGTACAGTCATTACTTGGTACAAATAAGCAGTTGCTCTGATTTCACTCGCGCTAGGACCGGTTGGTGAGCTTGGTAATAATTGATTCAAGGTTGCATCAAGTGTTAACCAAGGATCAGTTTTAACTAGGGTTTTAAGTAACTCATTCAGTGATATTTGCGCTTTAGCACTAACACTTAATGCTGGCAAGCTGGCTAATGCGCCCATACCTGCGGCCGACTTAAGGAAACGACGTCGACCTTGCTGCGCTTGTCGCTTTTTGTTTTCGATGAACTCAGGCGTTTGGTAATTTTTATCAAAAAAAGATGTACATTTATCTTCATTAGTCACGAATATGCTCCTATAACCTGGGTAGGTTTAATCTTAGAATCTTAATGATCAATTATTCTACAGAAGCTGTTGTTGCTAACTGTGCTTGCGCTTTGGTTGTACTAACAGACCAGTCACTTAAAAAACTTAACCATTGTGATTTTGAATAGTTATTTCCAGTCAACAACTCTGCGGTATCTTTAGATAAAATCATTTTTCCTTGTGCCGTTGATACATACATATGTGGGTAACCCAGTACTGGCGGCAGTGATTTCATAAAATCATTATTTTCATTACTGTCACTGACACTTATTTTGAGTAAAACATATTGGCTATGTAATGCTTCATAGACATCAGGATTTTTAGCAAGAAAGGCGTCCATTTTATGGCACCAGCTACACCAGTTACCGCCTATTTCAATCAATACTTGGCGATTGGTTTCTTTCGCTAAAGTAAGTGCCGCGGCTGCATCCTTAAAGGGGTCACGTTGATCATCATATATTTTACTGTAAGTGGGTAAGTTTGGCGTTATAACAGCAGAAGAAGTGTTTGCCGTGGCAATACTACTCAATAGTAGACTTAAACTGATAACAAATGTGGTGAAAATTCTCATGAAGCTCTCTGATAATATTTATGAGTAATACCAATTGCACTAACTAAGTGATCATTTTCAAATGGCCTAAATATCCAATAACATCGGTGCTTTTAATCCCAATAGCCAGCTATTGCTCAATCAAGCGCCTTGTTTTTGAATATTTATTCTTTTTGAATTCTGTACCCTTAATTAATTTAATTGGCATAGGACAATTAACATGACCTTGCTTTGTTGAACTATATTTCAAAAATGTCTGATAAGCATTATAATAGCCGGAATTAATTTATCAGTCTTAACTCTTATATTTACTATAAAGGAACACACTATGCGTCCAAGCGGCAGAACATTGGGGCAAATTCGCCCGGTTACGATTACCCGTCAATTTACAACTCATGCAGAAGGCTCAGTACTTATTGAGTTTGGCGATACTAAAGTAATTTGTACTGCGACCGTTGAAGTTGGTGTACCACGTTTCTTAAAAGGCCAAGGTAAAGGTTGGGTTACTGCTGAATACGGCATGTTACCTCGCTCTACGCATACACGTATGCGTCGCGAAGCTGCTTCTGGCAAGCAAAGTGGTCGTACGTTAGAGATTTCTCGCTTAATTGCCCGTGCATTACGTGCAGCAGTTGATTTAAAAGCCTTAGGCGAAAATACAATTTCAGTTGATTGTGATGTCATTCAAGCTGATGGCGGTACACGTACCGCTGCTATTACCGGTGCTTGTGTTGCGCTAGTTGATGCACTTAATTACATGCGTGCTAAAGATATTATTAAAACTAACCCACTTAAGCATATGATTGCGGCAGTATCAGTTGGTATTTATAAAGGCGAAGCCGTAGCAGATTTAGATTACCCAGAAGATTCAGCTGCTGATACCGATATGAATGTTGTTATGACAGATACCGGTAAGCTTATTGAAGTACAAGGTACGGCTGAAGAAGAACCGTTTAGCTTTGAAGAAATGCAAGCTATGCTTGAATTGGCTAAAAATGGTATCAACGAATTATTCGACCTACAAAAAGCAGCATTAAGCTAAACTACGTTCAGTAAACAGGAAAATAACTATGAAAGATTATCAACGCGAGTTTATTGAATTTGCGATAGAAAAACAGGTATTACGCTTTGGTGAGTTCACCTTAAAGTCTGGCCGAGTTAGCCCTTACTTTTTTAACGCGGGACTGTTCAAAACCGGCGGTGATTTAGCGCGTTTAGGTCGTTTTTATGCGGCTACGTTAATGGATGCAAAAATTGATTTTGATTTAGTATTTGGTCCTGCTTATAAAGGCATTCCAATTGCGACTACTACGACGGTTGCGCTGTACGATCACCACAATGTAGATGTGCCTTATTGCTTTAACCGTAAAGAAGCAAAAACTCATGGCGAAGGTGGTTCATTAGTGGGCGCAGAGCTTGAAGGTAAAATCATGTTAGTTGATGATGTTATTACCGCAGGTACAGCCATTCGTGAATCTATGGAAATCATTAAAGCACATGGTGCCCAGCTTTCGGGTGTATTAATTGCTCTAGATCGTCAAGAAAAAGGCCAAGGTGAGCTTTCTGCAATTCAAGAAGTTGAACGCGATTTTGGTACACAAGTTGCGGCAATTGTTACCTTAGGTGATGTAGTGACCTACCTAGAAGAAAAGCTAGAAGAAAAAGTAGCAAACCAACCTGAACTAGCAGAAAACTTAGCAAGCATTAAAAAATATCGTTTAAATTACGGTATCTAGTAGTTAGTGAGTAGTGTTTAGTTACTTACCTTTAAAAAATAACGCCTTTGAAGCATAAAGTTTCAAAGGCGTTATTTTTTTGCCTAGTATATTATACCAATAAGACTAATACCAAGTTGATTAAGTTCTTTCCCACTCAGCGAGAATTAAAAGGCTTAG
>CAJXRC010000205.1 GCA_913058405.1 uncultured Colwellia sp.
GAGATCTAGTACGGTCTCGTGGGCTCGGAGATGTGTATAAGAGACAGGTGTTGAACTCACTTTTGAGAGTTTTTTACTACCAAATTTTGGCCATTTAAATGGTATTCCTATTGCGAGAATGTCACCAGTAACAGGGTTCTGTTTTTTTCTTACCAGTTGTGTGATGTTCATACTTTTGAAGCAGGCTAAAGAGAATGAAAAGAACTCTGTTATTCACTTAAGCAAAAGTTTTTTTACAACAACTTTATTCTTAATTTCTTTATTGTTTATTGTTACTTACCTTTATAGATCACCGTTCTTTTATAATACACAAGATGTGATACCTATGGCTCTATCCACTAGCTTAGGTTTTTTGTGTATTTCTGGATTACTTATCCTTAATGATAAGAGAAACGCTATCATGATAGTGTTTACCCAGTTATCACCCTCTACTGCTTTGATACGATTTATTACCCCTTTTACAGTGTTCAGTGTTTTTATAACAGGGTTAGTTCAGCATTTTATGTTTACCGTCAATCCTGCCAATAACTCTATTTTTTTATCAACCTTCATTCTTATTCTATTTGCAATAATTTGTGGCTTTCTCGCCATGCTTGTCACTATAAAGCTCATGTCTTTTCAAGATGAGACTAATAAAAATCTGCATCAATATAAATCTATGGTGACTTTATCTTCAGGTATGCAAGCGCTACTCAATGATAAATTTGAGTATTTAGCGGTGAATCAAGCCTACGTAGACAAACTAAATTTAACTATCGACCAAGTTGTGGGTAAACACCTCAGTGACATTTTTGGTAAAAAGTATTTTGAATCCAAGGTTAAAAGTCATTGTGAGCGTTGTTTATCTGGCGATGTCATTAAACTCGACAGGTGGATGAAGCTTACTGCGGAACATCAGTTGTTTATGGAGATTGAATTATCACCCTATTACCAAAATGACGGTAATATCTATGGTGTCATGGTAAATGCACGTGATATTACTCAATTAAAGCACTATCAAGATAACCTTGAGAAATCAAAGCTTGTTATTGAAAATAGCAGAGTCATTGCTTTTCGTTGGAAGCCAGACTGTTCAGTAGAGCATGTTTCAAGCAATGTTAGTTTATTGGGGGTTCAGGCAAATGATTTACTCTCCGGAAAAACTAAATATACCGATATGGTTCACCCGCAAGATTTAGCGTGTGTGATGGAAGAAGTTAGATCTTTTACTGAAAAAGGCGTCAAGCAGTTTATTCATGAGTACCGTATTGTTTCTCCTTCAGGAAGGATGTACTGGGTAGAAGACAGAACAACCATTGAACGAGGTGAAGATGGTAATGTTTCTTTTTATCAAGGTATTGTTATTGATATAACAGAAAAAAAGCAAGTAGAACTTAAATTAAAACAATCAAATACTATTATACAAAATGTAATTAATTCAACACCTGATCTTATTTTTGCTAAGAATACAGAACATCAATATATATTAGCTAATAATGCTTTTGCTCAGTCTTTAAAGCAGTCACCGCTGTTATTAATTGGAAAAACGGATCAGCAATTTAATTATACTGATGAGCAAATTAACAACTTTAGAATGCAAGATGAGGAAGTCTTAGATGGGCGGTGTGTTATTACGCCAAGTCGACGACCGCTTGATGGCAATAAAGTACTTGAGACCTCTAAATTCCCTTTAAGAAATGAAAATGGAGATATTGGTGGAGTGATAGGGATTGGTCATGATGTGACTGAACATATTGCTAACCTTGCTAAAATATCTAAACAACAGAAAGAATTATCTCAAACGCTTGATGCTATATTTGATGCTGTTATTACCTTTGATGATTTAGGCGTAATACAGAGTTGCAATAGGGCAACCGAGCATATGTTTGGATATGCAGCGGAGGAGTTAGTTGGCAAAAATGTAAGTTTACTTATGCCCGAAAACTTAGCTGTGCAAGGCGATAATAATCTGAATAATGATTTATTAACTGGTGAAAATAAAAAAATAGGCAGAGGTCGAGAGCTTGTTGGTAAAAATAAAGAACAGAAGGTATTCCCCTTACATTTAACTATTGCTGAGCTCCCTAAAAATAAAGGAGAGCGAAAAAGATTTGTTGGGGTTTGTCATGACTTATCAGAAACGAAACAGCATGAAAAGCTGTTAAATAGAACACAAAAGATGGAAGCGCTAGGCCAACTTACCGGTGGTATTGCTCATGATTATAACAACATGTTGGGCGTTATTATTGGCTATAGCGATATTTTAAAAGCGCAACTTAAGGATCAGCCTGGATTACTTAATTTTGTTGAACAAATTCATCAGGCGGGAGATAGAGGAGCCCAACTCACCCGAAAATTACTATCTTTTTCTCGTCAAACACCTGATGCCAGTCAAGAATCAGACATTAATCAGCTCATTAAAAGTAATAAAGATGTACTCCGTAAGACCCTTTTATCGGTTGAATTACGACTCGATCTTGATAATGAAATCCATAAAGTTTGTATTGACCGAAACTCGTTTGAAGACGCCTTATTAAATGTGGCTATTAATGCAATGCACGCGATGCCTCATGGTGGAACTTTGACTTTATCCACGTGTGAAGTGGAGTTATCCAAAGAGCAAGCTGCTAACTTTAATATCGAAAGAGGCCGGTACGTACAGTTATCTATTGAAGATAATGGTGTAGGTATGAGTAAAGCGATACAAGATAAAATTTTTGAACCTTTCTTTTCTACCAAAGGAGAACAGGGCTCAGGGCTTGGTCTTGCACAAGTCTATGGCTTCATTAAATCTTCTATGGGCGCTATTAATGTGTATTCAGAGCTAGGATCAGGAACAAGGTTTTCACTTTACTTACCCATACCTAAACAAAATTATAGAGCAGAAAATAAAGTTGAAGATAAAGAAGAGCAATCTAGTGTCTTTGGCAATGAAACCATTCTCGTTGTAGATGATGAGCCTCAACTTCGTGCTTTAGCTAAAACAATTTTAGCCGCCAAAGGTTACCGAGTGTTAACTGCAACAAATGGTATCGAGGCGTTAGTTGTATTAGAAGGAAATTCAATAGACTTGATGTTTTCAGACATTATTATGCCCAAAATGAACGGTTATATTTTGGTTGAAAAAGCGCAAAAGCTTTATCCAGAATTGAAGATATTATTAGCGAGTGGCTTTCAAGGTAATCAAATTGATAACAACATCATTTTGGATGAACCTATCATAGCTAAACCTTATGAGAACAAATGTTTACTTCGTATTATCAGGGAGTGCCTAGATAAACAAGATGCTAAGACTATTCATGGGAGTAATCAAAATAACAACCTAATCGTCCCCAAAAGCTCAACGATAAAAAGAATAATATGGACGAATGAAATGAGCATTGATGATGGCGGCGAACTCGATGAAGACCATAAGTTTATTTTCTCTTTACTCAATCGTTGTCAAGAATTGTTAGAAGAGCAAGATGATCACCAATCTGCACAAGCAATTATCATTGAGATAGTGCAATACACTCAAGACCATTTTGTTAACGAAGAATTATTGATGAATAACATCAACTATCCCTATGCTAAAAATCATTGTGAGGTTCACCGCATGATTGCTAAACAATTAAGCAAAAAGGTTTTAATCTGTTCAGACAAAGAAATTCTAAGGTGGCTAATTACCGATATGAGCACTTGGCTAGTTGAACATATCATGGAAATGGATAAACCTTTGCATAAGTATATTTTGAAACACAAAGAGCAAGTAGGCAGCGGTTTAAAAGGAAATACCGAGGGTTATATGTATGATGAATAGAGTTTTTATAGTCGATGATGATACCTTAACGTGCAATTTACTTAAAACTATCGTTGAGCCTATTTTTGGAAATGTTGAAACATTTCAGCATCCACGCGCATTTTTAACGTTAAGCTTGAACAAGCAAGATATTATTATATTAGACTTAATGATGCCTGATATGGATGGCATTGAAGTGATTCGACACTTAGCAGAGCATAAATCACCGGCAAGTTTGATTTTAATCAGTGGTTACGATAGTGGTGTATTGCACTCGGCTGAAACATTAGCGCTAAGTTGTGGCCTGAATGTTATTAACACTTTTACCAAACCAATTAATACCGAGGTATTGACGTGCTTTTTGACCTCTCTGTCGAATAGGCAGGCACAAAGAGAACTTGTTAGCTTCAATAATGATAAAGCAAATCAAGGTAAGTTTGACTTCATTCCAACGGAACAAGACTTACGTGAAGCGATTGATAAAAAGCAGCTAATATTATATTACCAGCCACAAATTAATATGAAAACCGAATGTCTCCATGGCGCAGAAGTACTTGTTCGTTGGTTACACCCTGAGTTTGGATTGATTTACCCTGATAAATTCATTGCACTCGCAGAGCAAACTGGCTTAATTGAACAGCTTTCTGAAGAAGTAATCCATTTAGCGATCAAACAAAGTGTCCATTGGCAAAAACTAAATAGAGCGACTCGATTATCTATTAATATATCTGCACAAAACATCACCAGCTTGAAACTGCCTGAGCAGCTAAGAATGCTGGTTAAAAAGTATGAAATAGACCCATCTATGATCGTTTTAGAATTAACAGAGAGTGCATTAATGGATAGTGAAGTGACTTCATTAGATATTTTTACTCGTTTTAGATTAAAGGGCTTTCAACTATCCATTGATGATTTTGGTACGGGATACTCATCATTATCACAGTTACACAAAATACCTTTTACCGAATTAAAAATTGACCAATCGTTCGTTACTAATATGAAGCAAGAAAAGGAAAGCATAGCAATTGTCGAAACCTGCATTATGTTAGCGCATAAGCTTAATATGGAAGCGGTTGCTGAAGGTATTGAAGATAAAGAAACATGGGATTTATTATCGGCCGAAGGGTGTGACATAGCTCAAGGGTACTATATCGCCAGACCTATGCCTGCGGATCAATTTGATAAATGGCAGTTTAACGAATAATTAGTTTGATATGCCCACTAGGTTAATTTTTCGATTTTTGTAGTGAGCATCGTCAATATTTACCTGCCATGTCTAGTGATCAGTTGGCTCATCTTTAGGGAGATACTTATAACCATTGAACATCGCAGAAACAATAGCGCTTCGTTCTCGTCTTTCAGCAACAATGACTCCGATAATATGCAATGGAATGAGAAATAAAAGACAGTAAAAAGAATACACATGCGCGGTAATAAAGGGTTTTCTAAAATCTCTCATTGCTTGATAAGAGGCTTCATCGATATTTTCTTTTGAATAAGGTTTTATCACCGCTAAATTGTCTTTATCAATAGCTATGCTTTGGATGAAATAGTTACCAAAAGGGGGATAATAAATATCAGTACCAGCGATGACAAGGCCTGAAATCATTTGAACACTCATGAATGATAACAGCGCTAATACCATTAGTTTACCTGCTGGGTTATGCCCCTTGTACGTTAATCTTTTTTGCTGGGTAAACTCAATTAACTCCTCAGTAAAACCTTTGTTAAAAGGTAACATCTTGCCCCATTTTTCATATGTTTTACCCATAAAAGCAATGATTAAACGGAAAATTAAATTTGCAGCAAAAACATAACCAACAATCACGTGTATTGTTTTTAATAGTATTTTTCCGTCAGTGCTTACGCCAAAAAGTTTGCCATTTAATATGACAACACCGATAACAATCAGCAATAAAATGGCGATAACATTTATCCAATGAAAAAGTCTAATTTTACCACTCCATACGAAAACCTGTTCTCTTTTGATATTCATATCGACCTCTCTTTTATTTTAAACAGGATTAAAAGTGTGCACTTTCTATAACGGGTGTAAGCCAATACTTTAACTTGGCTGGTTGGCAAATAGGATTTAGACTTGCCTTAAGTTGTTTAATGTCTGTTAAAGGTATCAGCACCTCTATTTGATAAAAAGCTCTATACCCTTCGACTTGCTCAGCGATATCAAATTGACTATGTTCTTTGCTGTAGCCATTTATTGTCTTTAAATTAAATCCGGTAATGCTTGAAAAGGTGATTAATTTATCAACGACATCATCTTTTAAATCCGTTGGTACATTTAAGGTAAATATTACTTGTTCAGGCATTTCGTTTCTCCAGCCAGCAGTAAAATAGTGGTAATAGATATAGGGTTGTGACGGTTGATGTTATTAAGCCGCCGATAACAACAATCGCTAATGGTTTTTGAATTTCTGCGCCAGGACCCGTTGCAAAAACTAAGGGTAATAAACCAAACATTGCTGTGGTTGCGGTCATTAAAACAGGTCTAAGTCGGCGCTTTGCTCCGTCAATTATCCGGTTATGCAAACTTTCGGCAAACTGTTTGGTTTGTTCAAAATAACTTATCATCACAATACCGTTTAGTACCGCAATACCGAGCAATGCAATAAAACCAACGGAAGCAGGTACGGATAAATATTCGTTACTCACATATAACGCAATAACGCCTCCCATTAAGGCAAAAGGGATATTGGCAATAATCAGGCTCGATTTAGAAAGAGAATTAAAGGTGGTGAACAATATTATAAAGATCAAAATAAGCGCGATAGGAATTAATAATAATAAATTTTTTGTCGCGCGTTGCTGACTTTCAAACTCACCGCCAAAGGTTAAAGTATAGCCACTAGGTAGTGTTATTTCATTCTGGATTTTCATGTTTAACTCGTCAACAAAGCTCACAACGTCTCTATTAACAACATTTGCACTTACCGAGGAAAATCGGTTGCCTTTTTCTCTTTCAATTAATAGTGGACCATTTTTCATACTGATATTGGCAACTTGTTCAAGGGGGAGTAAAACGTTATTAGGCATTAAAATTAGCTTTTGTTTTAGTGCATGAATGGACGATATTTCATCAGCAGTAGACGTTATATTTTTTGCTCGATTGAATACGATAGGAACAGCATGATTTCCATCAAGTAAGAATGAAATTTGCAATCCTTCTAATTGATATTTCAAGTAATGACTTAACGCTTGGGTGGATAAACCGAACTGACCGGCTACTTCAGGAATAAGTTTAATATTTACGTATTTTCCCCCTTCAATTAAGGCCATCTGCACATCTGAAGCGCCTTGAACTTTATTCGCCAACGCTGAAATCTCTTCAGCTAGAGAGGTCAGTATGGCAATGTCATTGCCAAAGACTTTGATGGAAATATCTCCAGTGCCACCAGTTAGCATTTCTGACACACGCATTTGAATTGGCTGAGTGAAACCTATATTCATGCCGGGATAATTGGTAAGTGTGTGGCGAATATCCCCGATAAGCTCGGTTTTAGTGTCAAAGCGCCATGTTGACTTTGGTGCTAATTCCATAAATACATCGGTCTCGTTTAATCCCATAGGGTCTAGGCCGAGCTCATCTGAACCTGTGCGTGCGACAATCTGAATTATTTCAGGCGTACTTTTTAAAAGCGCTTTCTCAATTTGTTCATCTATATCAACAGATGAAGACAAAGAGATACTAGGCGACTTTTCGAGTTGAACTATGATGTCGCCTTCATCAAGTACTGGCATAAAGCTTTTACCTAAGCCTTGAAAAAGAATAATGCTAATGATGAAAGTACTTAGCGATAACACAACGATGGTCAGCGGTTTGTTGATGGTTTTACGTAGTGTTTTTGAATAAAAACGCTGCAGTAAAGTGACTATTTTGGGTTGTTTAACCGGCTCGTTTTTTAATAATAATGACGCTAGTATTGGAATAATAGTTAAGGATAGAAGTAGGGCGCTTAACATGGCAAATACAATCGTCAAAGCGACAGGGGTAAATAATTTCCCCTCTAGGCCAGAAAGCATCAATAAAGGTGAAAAGACTATAATGATAATAATGGTGCCGGAAAATACCGGGGTTGCGACTTCTTTGCATGCACGATATATGACATGTAACCGAGGTAAATGTTGATTACTTGAGAGTCGATTTACAATGTTTTCAACGATCACTACAGAAGAGTCGACTAACATGCCTATAGCGATTACTAGCCCGCCTAAACTCATCAAATTAGCGGATAAATCAAATTCTTTCATCAGTATAAAGGTCATTAATGCTGACATTGGTAAAGAAAGTGCAACGACTAATGATGAGCGAATATCACCTAAAAAAATGGCAAGCAATACGATGACCAATATAACGGCTTGGCTTAATGCATTGGTAATGGTATTAATTGCGGTATTGATAAGATTAGATCTGTCATAGAAAACGTTGATCTTTGTTCCTGTAGGTAAAGATGCCTCAATCGTTTGCAGCTTACTTTTTACATTCTCAACTACCTTAGCGGTATTACTGTTTTTTAATGCAATAATTAAACCTTGGACTGCTTCTTCACCATTCTTAGAAACGCCACCATAACGCGTTAAACTACCTATCGATACCGTCGCTATATTGTGTAATTTAATGACCTTATTATTAGTTGTTTTTATCACTGCATTTTTTAATGAATCAATGTTTTCAAATTTACCTTCGGTTCTAAGTATTAAGGTATCATTACCTTTTACCCTGTCTCTTATACACATCTGACGCTGCCGACGAAGAGGATAGTGTAGA
>CAJXRC010000206.1 GCA_913058405.1 uncultured Colwellia sp.
AGTACGGTCTCGTGGGCTCGGAGATGTGTATAAGAGACAGTTACGATCTAATGCCCCATGCATTTGTTCTTCAATTTCAAAACGACGGAGCATCATGGTATTCATTTTCTTAGAAAAAAACGAATAAGTGTTTCGCCCTAAATCTTTTGCTTGATACATAGCGGTATCTGCATTTCGCAACAAATCAGAAGCACAAAGGCCATTTTCAGGGGAGATAGCAACGCCAATACTCAAAGTCAGCATTAATTCTCGACCATCAATGACAAATGGTTCCCTAAAACTTTTAAGTAAGTTTTCAGTAGTTACTAACGCATCATGATGTTCCTTAATGCCTCTCAACAACACAATAAACTCATCACCACCCAAGCGCCCTACAGTATCCCCTTCTCTTAATACTTGTTTTAATCTATGGGATGATTGTATGAGTACTTTATCGCCTACCTCATGGCCCAATGAATCATTAATTTTCTTAAAGTCATCTAAATCAAGAAAAAGCACTGCAATCTTTTCATTATTCCTTTCAGCTTCAGTAAGCATTTGAGATAAACGGTCTAGTGCTAAGAAACGATTGGGCAAAGAGGTTAATGTATCAAAATAGGCTTGATGCCTTATTATTTCGGCAGATTTATATTGTTCACTTATGTCACGAATGATGAGTACTATCTGATTATACTCAGGCAAGTAACTCATTCTTGCCTCAAAATGCACCAATCCATGGGGCATAGCTAACTCATATTCAAATGTTATCATCCCCTCTTGCTGTAATATTTTATCAACATGAGTTTGAAATTTACTGACAACCTCCTGAGGTAATAAATCTGTCATTCGTTTACCAATAAACTGATGTGGCGCAACGTAGAGGTTCTTTTGGTCACCCGTATGATAATCAACAATCATCCCATCTATTTCCATCAAGAAGAATAAATCAGGAATTGCATTAAAGATTGTCTCAAGCATATGCTCTTTAAATAGTGCTTGGGATTGGGCATGTTTCACATCGGCTAAATTGACGTCAATACAATACATTTGCTTTTTATTATATTGATTAGTAAATAACGCATGACTTGAAAAAACATTGACATCATTACCATTTTTATGACATAACGTAATTTCTGAAGCAGGGATTTCAATGCCTTTTTTAAGCCAATCACTATGGGCACCAATGACTATTTCACGCATAGGCTTAGGGATAATTAAATCTTCTAATTTTTGACCAAGTGCTTCTGCTTGGGTATAGCCATAAAGTAATTCACTACCGACATTCCAATAAATTACCCTACGCTGTTCATCATATCCCTGTACGGAAACAATATTTACAGCATCAAATAATTGGTGAAGCGAATCATTAAGAACATATTGATGAGTTAGTTCCTTTTCAGCTTTGCTCGATTTCATATTAAGCTAAATCCAAGAATTCCTTTACTTTTATAATAGACTTACATAATCAATTTGGCACAAAAAATTGATTATTTTTTCACCTTAATCAATTTGTTAGTATTAGTTACTTATAAAGTTGTTACCTGACAGCGTAAAATAGATTCTTACTTAGTTAAAATTACCCGCTGCCAACAAGCCGATCCCCCAAAAAAACTAATAAAAAAGCACCAGTATTAATGGTGCTTTGAGATATGCATGAGAACTTAGCTTATGATTCACTTACATCGACGTATTGCCAAGCATAGAACCGAATTTATGACTATTACATCTGAGAACTACAGTCTTTAAACTTGCAATTTTTTATAGGAAATAAGGCTAACGTTTTAAATATTGGTTAAAGTCGATATCGCTACAACCAAGGACTACTTTTACTCGATTAGACGCACCTAACTTTTTAAGAATAGATGATACGTGTGATTTAACCGTGGTCTCTGAAATATGTAAGTTAAAAGCAATTTGTTTGTTTGCTTCACCTTTAGTTAAATGCTGTAGCACAATCAACTCACGACGGGTCAATAAGGAAATGTTTTCGGGTAAGGCTTGAAACTCATTTCTAGTGACCGTTGATTCATTTGGCGAGCGCATGATATCCGAAGGTAAATAGACATTGCCCTGAAAAATGCTGTCTAGTGCGTCACCAATAACATCTTTAGAAGACGATTTGGCAATAAAACCAACGGCACCATAAGAAAGGGTTTGTAAAATTTTCTGCTTTTCTTGTTCTGCTGAAACAATCACAACGGGCGTTGTTGGGCATTGATTACGTAGATCTAACAAACCATTGAGATTTGACATACCAGGCATATTCAAGTCTAACAAGATTAGATCAACCTCATCATTATCTTTAACGAAAGCAAGTGTCGATTCGACATCTTCAGTTTCATAAGTGGTTGAACCGGGGTACTTTATGCCGATAATATTTACAATGGCATCTCTAAACAACGGATGATCGTCTGCGACTAAAATTTTATACATAAGGCTAACTACCATGCGATTAAATTAACTATTTAAACTTAACATGTTACAAGTACATAGTTAACCCTACGTTAGTTGTAGGAAACTCATCTTTTAGTGCAACACTTACCCAACAATAGATCAATAAACACCCAGGACATTTGAAGGTGCCTGTTGCTAATTATAGCGTAAACCGGCTTAGGTGTAGTACTTGGGAGTAAATTAATATTCACCACCTCCCCCATAAACTAATGAGGAGAAATGGTGACTGCGCGTTAGAAGGTTACCACTGCGCCAATTGAGAAGGTATTATTATCTTCTGCTATCAAAGAGTTAGTAGCATCAACCTCTGTATTATTGTATTCAAATACCGCAGTTACCCCAGGTACAATCGTTCTGAAATAGGCAATACCAGTATTACTATGTACCGCATCACCAACAATGCCAACAACCTCAACATTACCAGAATTTGTTGTTTCAGATTCACCGTAAGTCAATACAAAACGGTTGTCATCCATAGTGTATGCAGCTTGCACTAGGTAACCATCTGATTCAATAGTATCAACGCCAACAAGATGATCTAACCCTGCAACATGACCTAAACCTTTAGAGCTATACCCAGAAGCCGTAAGTGACAAGCCTGAAAACATGACATTAACGCCGTAGCCAATACCTGATTGGTTTTGTTCAACATCATTTATTTCACTAGTTTGCGCTACACCACTAACCCAAGCTTTCATTGAACTATTTTTATTAAAACTTGTGTTATACATTAATTCAGCTTCAAAACGTGGTAATTCTTCAGATGAATCACCCGCGGTTTTATTAGGATCCATAATACCAACTGCTAATTTAAAGCCGTTCATATCAGGTGTTCTATAAGTAATTTGCGCTTTTGGCATTGGATAAGTGTAACCCGTAGCAATGTTACCAAAAGACACATTGCCGCCATCAACTAAACCAAAGAAATCAGACGTTTGACCAAAACCAAGTAACAGTTCATCACCTAGAATATTAGCTCGGTTATAAAGACCAAAATCTTTACCAAGTAAAACTTCACCCCAGCTACCACTTACCGTTGCATAGAATTGACGCACATCAATTAGTGAACCTGTGCCTAAATCAGCTGGCGATGCATCACGATTATTATCGCTATCACTTAGAGAAACCCAAAATGAAGAGCGCATACCAATTTTCACATCTGATAATTGCTTAGCAAAATTAAAACCAATATTACTCGGCAGGAAGCCTGTGCGAACACGTGATTGAGTACGATCTTCTTCCATGCCAGCAGCATTGGTTGAATCAATAGAACTGTTAGAATAAAAGACATTAACCAAGCCATCAGTACTAAATGACATGCCATCTTTTTCGTAAATTTCAACTGCTGCACTCGCGTTAAATGCTGCCATAGTCAATGTTGCTGTAATTAAGCTTAATTTAAATAGTTTAGTCATTTTCATGCTTCCCGTTTTATCGTTATTATTTAGTACATCCATGATAAAACCATCCAATAGAAAGAGAATGAGTCAACCTACCCAAATAGCTTGTTATTTAGTCGCATACAAAAGGCTTACTACTTTAGGGGGAGCAAGGATGAGAAATCAGAAAAGGCTTATAGGAGTAGGATTACACAGAGAAAAGCACAGGACTATTATCGCTAATGAAAAGACAAATAAACGAAAAACATGATGACAAAGCTGAGGTTATTTAATTGAACTAATACGTTATTTTCGAATAAAGTCATAACAAGGACATGAGTACTGACCAAGCTCGTTGTTCATACTTTATGCTAAGGCTTACTGTTCTTGAAGCTAATAAATAATATCCCTTAATCAATGCGCCCAGCGAGTAAACGAGGGTATTTGAATAATAGCTGAGCTTGCCATGCTAACTCTGACACCCCTGACTCTTTTCTCGGCCTTGGCAAATCAATAATGCTTTGATGAACTATGGTACTAGGAGAGTCACTCATGAAGATAATACGGTCAGCTAAATAGACTGCTTCTTGTAAATCATGAGTCACAAACACGACAGTAGTACCTCGTTGTTCGCACAAATCAATTAACAACTGTCGAAGTCGTGAGGCTGTAGGCGCATCAAGAGAGTTAAAAGGCTCATCTAATAATAACAACTGTGGATTTATCGCAAAAGCACGCGCAATACTTACCCGTCTTTGCATACCACCGGAAAGTTGACTTGGAAAATACTCCCCTTCATTTGCTAAACCAACTTGCGCTAACAAATCATCAATTTGATCGAACTGCTCAGGTGGTAAAATCAGCTCGATATTCTCACGAACCGTAAGCCAAGGCATTAATCTGGGCTGCTGAAATATATAACCGAGTTGATGTAACGCTTTATTGCTTGTAATCCCTTCTTGCAAATCACTCTCATTATAAGAGATATGCTGCCCAGAACAACTTTCAAGGCCACTAATCATGTTGAGTAAGGTCGACTTTCCACAACCCGACGGCCCAACAATGGCGACAAACTCCCCCTGCTTCACCGTAAAATCTAATTGCGCTAATACCGCTTTTTCACTATTGGCGTAACACTTATTATTTATCGCAACATTGAGTTCAATCAAAACGGGTTCCTCTGGCAACAAGTTTATCAAAGGGTTTAAAGATCAGCGCTTCGATGAGTAAAATAATCACAACAAAGACAAGGGTATAGGCAAGAATTCCAGCAATATCAAAAAATTGAAATAAGGTATTCAAAGCAAAGCCAACGCCATCACTTCGTCCTAATAATTCAACCACTAGTACTATTTTCCAAATCAAAGATAAACCTGAGCGGGCAGAAGCAATAATAAAAGGATAAAGTTGCGGTAAAAATACTTTGAAAAAGGTTTTACTAGGCGATAATTGGTAAATTTTGGCAACCGCTAATAAGTCTTTGTCGACCGCTCGCGCCCCTTCTCGTATCATCACAACGACCGTAGGGATCTTATTAATAACGACGGCAGCAATGGCCGCAGACTCAACTAAACCAAACCAGATATAGCAAAGTAAAATAGTCACCAAGGCCGGAATATTAAGCATGATAATCAATAACGAATCACTGAGTTTATTAATCCGCGTATTAACCCCCATTATTATCCCAATAATGCCACCGAGCAGCATCGCAATAATAAAGCTCAGTAGAACACGCCTCAGGGTAATGAAAATATTAGCCACCATTTCACCTTCATTGAGATGAAACTGTACACTGTTAATCACGGCAAATAGTGAAGGAAAATCGGGGCTAGCAATAAACCATGCCAAACCTTGCCATGATACAGAAATGGCAATAATAACGCCGAGTCGCCACAATAAAAACGACAACAACTCCCTTGAAAGTCTCATGGTCAAAGCGCCTTTAGGTAAATTGATATTTTTTAAATAGCTTTTTGGTGCCTTACTGTTTTTGAAGAAAAAGAGCTTCATCGAATACTCTTAGGTTGACTCGTTTTATCCAGTGTATTGTTTGGCCAGAAAGTTCCATCACTTAATGCCGTCGCTTTACCAACCAAAGCACTGCCGCCCTGCTCTGCTAATATCTCAAAAACCTGCTGACTCGCTTCTATTTCCTTACTACCAAATTCATGTAACAAACCTGCGCGATAATCTTTTTTCAATAAGCTAAATACTTCGTCATTCTCAGCTTTGATCAAGGGGCGTATGCGTTTCCACTCTTCATCAGACGACAATAATATTTGCTTGGCTTCCAGTGACGCTTGCAAGAATCGTGTTATCGCCTCGGGATGTTCCTTTGCCCATGCTTGGTCAAAAACCCAGCCTAACAAGGGTATTTTGGTCTTAATGCCAAACTCAGCAAGCATTTCAGGCACAGTCACTAAGGTCTCATAACCTGCCGCTTTTAGTCTAGCACCGTAATGCCAAAAGTTAATTGCGGCGTCTAAATCACCGCGCAGCATTAGCCTATTTAACAGCGGCGGCACGGCAAACGTAGGTTCAGTTTGCTTCTTTAAATCAAGTCCGTATTTCTTTTGACTGTAGGCTTGTAATAACAACCAACTTTTATCAACAGCTCCGCCAGCAATACCTACTTTTTTTCCTTCAAGATCGGCCAAAGACTTAACCGCAGAATTGGCAGAAACATAAAGCCCGCCTGTCGCCATCGAGGTCGGGTACATGGTATACATTCTTTGTTCAAAGCGCTGACGGTTCACCCAAAGCCAATCACTTAGAATAATATCAACAGCCTTACTTTGTAAGGCAACCGCAGAGGCATTTTTACTAGCTAATGCCGTTACGGTTAAATCAAACTGAAACTTCTTATCAAGTTGATGATGTTTAATCACATCAATTTCCCAGTTAACCGTGCCGAACTTTAAAACGCCAACACGTACTTCAGGTTGAGCAACCACATGAGAAGATAAGAAAAAACATACCATCAAGCCAATAAACCATTTACTCATATTTTTCCCTTTTCTTTATCTTCAGTAATAATTCGAGTCTTAGTCATAACAAACCCTTCACTTAACTTAAGCAGAACTTAACTTAAGCAGAACTTAACTAAAAGTTGGCGCTAACACCAAAATGAATTGCGCGCGGTTGACCACCAAAGAATCGATAAGAGCCAAACGCATAATCAGCACGACTGGCATATTTCTCATCGGTTAGGTTCTCAATGCGGGCGAACAAATTAACATGTCGATTTAATTGAACAGCACCACGAAGTTGCCACAAGTCATGACCTTTATATTTATGATCATTAGCCGGGTCTAAAAAGTAGTCCCCCATATATAACCATTCTAGTTCAAGGGTTGTGTTGGTCGTTGGTAACCAGCGTAATCGAGTATTGGCAAGGTTTTTAGGTGCGGTATCAATCTCATTCCCTTCTACAACGCCACTGCTTGGACGGTTGAATTCATATTCATGTTCGCCATAGCTGTAATTAATAGCCAGATTTATACTTTGGGTAAGATCATAGTTAACGCCTAACTCAAGACCTTGATGTGACGTTTTACCATCGGTAACATTGAGGCCATTAGCATCGCGGAAGAAAAAGTTATTTTTAGTCATGGTATAAATAACCGCTTCATAATGAAGTTTGTCCCTTACGCCACGTACACCTATCTCAACACTATTAATTTCTTCTGAGTCTATTTCCCCTACCACTTGTTGATTTTGTAAACGGTACAAGTCTGTCGTTTGTGGCGCCCTAAACCCTTGCGACCAAGCACTAAACAGCGCGGTATTATCAGTAAACTGATAATTAAAGCCAAGCTTAGTACTCGTATTATCAAAGTGATCATCACTATCACTCGGTCTAAGGTACAAACAAGGGATCCCTTCACCTGAGTTATTGACACAACTGCTACCATCAGCTTTAGTGGTGCCGTCAGCAATGAGATTATTGTAGCGATATTCGGTGGCATCAAAACGGATACTACCGGTGAACTTTAAAATATCGTTCACTTGCCAGTCTGCTTGAATATAGGGCGCTATCGTTGAAGCCTCAACCTCATAATCATAATGTGTGCCTTGTTGTCGTGCTTTACCAAAGCTAAAGGTATCTGGCTTTTGTTGCGTTTGGGTCAGCTCTCCTTCTGTCCACTCAGCATCAATACCCATGACTAATGCTAGGTTAGCTTCTAGTTGCCAATAATAATTACTGGTAACTCCGACACTGTAATGGCTACTTTCTTCTATCGCTTTTGACGGTAAATAGTGTTGGCGAAATTCCATTTGATTGACCCGAAAGTACGGGGTAATACTGAAGTGAGTTTTAGTGCTTAATAGACGTTGCCAGTTAGTGGCAATACGCAATGATGACCACTTACGATAGGCGTCATCATCACAATTTTTTTCCATTGCATCGCGGTCTTGATATAAGTTTTCATCTACATAGTTTGAGCTATAACAATCACCACCATTATCGCGTGAAGATATAAAGCCCGCGGTATCTTGGTCTAGTACAAATCCTGAAATAAGCGTGCTAATTTTATCAGCACCTTCTTCATAATCATGTCTGCCATTGACTTTAAATGAGGTAAAACCACTATCATCGCGATAGCCCTCTTCGTCAATCACTTGAAAATTGCCACTGACACCTTGCTGATCCATTTCCCGACCTAGCGTGCCTTGAAGTTGAACGCGTTCATTAGGACCAAAGAGCAATGAAACGT
>CAJXRC010000207.1 GCA_913058405.1 uncultured Colwellia sp.
ATCTACACTATCCTCTTCGTCGGCAGCGTCAGATGTGTATAAGAGACAGACTTAATTATTTATTCATTTTGTATAATACTTTTGAAATAGCATGGTAGAATGCGAAAAATTTTGAAGAATAGCAGAACAATTGAAGCTATTGCCCTTATTTGATATAGGATTAACATTTATGCCACAAGATAGAATTTTGTGTGATATTGGCTTTATTGGCCTTGGCGTCATGGGTAAAAACCTGGTACTTAATTTAGCTGATAATGGCTTTAATATTGCTGCATTCGATTTAAGTGATGAAAAAGTACAAGCGGTCATCGCTCAAGACGAAGCTGAAAATACTACTGGCACCCCACGAGTTTATGGATGTTCGTCTTATACTGAATTATTGTCACAACTTAAAGCGCCACACCTCATTGTCTTGAGTGTTCCTGCTGGTGCTCCTGTTGATCAAGTATGTGAAAACCTTATTGGTGCTGGCATTCAACCTGATGACATTATTATTGATACAGGTAACAGTCTTTGGACCGATACCGTTGCTAGAGAAAAGAAATACAAGAGTAACTTCTTATTATTCTCTTCAGCAGTATCTGGCGGTGAAGTTGGTGCTCGTTTTGGACCATCATTAATGCCAAGTGGCTCTCCTTATGCTTGGGCTCGCGTTAAGCCTATTTGGGAAGCTATTGCCGCTAAAGTTGATGCAAAAACGGGCAAACCAATAGACCGCACAAAACCTGGACAAGTTATTACTGAAGGTGAGCCTTGTGCCGCTTACATTGGTCCGGCTGGAGCAGGGCATTACGTTAAAATGGTGCATAACGGTATTGAATATGCCGATATGCAAATTATTTGTGAAGCTTATCATGTACTAAAATCGTCGCTTAATTTAACTTGCGATGAAATTGCAGATATCTTTGCTAAGTGGAATGAGGGCCCATTAGACAGTTACTTAATGGAAATTTCAGTAGAAGTATTACGTCATAAGTCGAGTGATACTAATACGCCACTTGTTGAGTTAATTCTGGATAAAGCAGGGCAAAAAGGAACGGGACTTTGGACTGCTATGAGCAGCTTAGAAGTCGGCTGTCCTGCACCTACTATTGCTCAAGCGGTATACGCTCGTTCCATTTCTTCTTTCAAAGAACTCAGAACTCAAGGCTCATTACTACTGAGTGGTCCACAAGAAGAAACGTTATCTAAAGAAGTACAGCAAGGTGTTATTGAGCAATTACATGATGCAATGTACTGCGCTAAAATTTGTGCTTACGCACAAGGTTTTCAGCTAATGAAACTTGCTGCTAAAGAGCACGGCTGGACATTGGATTTCGCGAGTATCGCAAAAATTTGGCGCGCTGGTTGTATCATCAGAGCCGCATTCTTGCAGTCGATAACGAATGCTTATGAACGTGATGAAAACTTAGATAATTTATTGTTAGATGATTTTTTTGTAAAAGAGCTAAATAATCGTCAACAAAATTGGCGTAAGGCTATTTGCCATGCAACGATGCATGGTGTGCCAATAGGTGCGTTATCTTCATCATTAGCCTATTATGATTCAATGCGAAGTGAAACATTACCTGCTAATCTATTACAAGGTCAGCGAGACTTTTTCGGCGCTCATACTTTTGAACGAACTGATAAAGCGTCAGGGAAAAAGTATCATGTTCAGTGGTCAACAAAGGACAAAGAAACTATCTTAGTTGATGGTTAATAGTGAAAATCATGAAAAATAATGATGAATATAAAGATAAGTTAACCGATGCTGCTTATAAAGTATGTCGATTAGCCGCTACAGAACAACCCTTCAGCGGTATTTATAATGATCACTGGCAACAGGGCATATATCATTGTGCTTGCTGTGAACAGCCCTTATTTAGTAGTGATAGTAAGTTTAATGCGGGGTGTGGTTGGCCTAGCTTTTTTGCTGCAATTGAAACTAAAGTGGCTTACAAATCAGACGATACACACAATATGCAGCGTGTTGAGATACAGTGTGAAAGCTGTCAATCTCACCTTGGACACGTTTTTGATGACGGCCCAAAACCTACAGGTAAACGCTACTGTGTTAATTCACTGAGCTTGAAGTTCTATCCAGAATAAACCTCTATATTGACTAAAGAATAAGTATTAGTGCTTATTCTTTACCATTCTCTTTCTCCTAGCGTGCTTTTATAAACCTTAGTAACTCGGGCTTGTGAATTTTCCTGATTCAATTTTAGCTAAGGTAATGCTCGCTACTTCATCAAGAAACTCTGCATCTAACTTTTTAGCCTGTTGATAGCTAATTAAGCTCGTTTCGATCATTTTATCGGGTTTATCTAATAAAAGTTGATAAGTACGTAACCAAATATATGCTTGTTTATATTGTTTTTTCTGAGTAAAAATTGTCGCCAGAGTTTGCAGAACTTCAGGAGTCAGCTTAGTTCCTGGCTGGTGAAGTTCTAACGCATGATATAATAATCCCAATGTTTTCTTTGTGTTGCGTTTTATGTAATAAGTCGCTAAATGATACTGTGCAGTTGAGTTTTCAAGAATATCAGAGCCTTCCAATTCAAGAAACTGCTCTAACGCCAACACATTAGATTCCCTTGACCAGTAATAATAGAGTAGGTGAGGGTGTTTTGACTCAGCACTTTGCTCAGACAACAGTGACATATTGGCTTTGGCTTTTAATAAGTTATTTTTTCTAACGGTTGTTTTTTCTTTTAACTTTATATGTTGTATCTGAGAAGCCAATGACATGCATTTGATGTAACCTTCATACGCAATAAGTAAGTTATATTTACCGGTATCAAGATTATCGTTTTGAACCCTAATTCGATTTAATGCCACATCTATTCGCTCACTCTTACACCAGCTATCTTGACCAAATTCATTACAGATCTCTTCATTATCTTCGCAAAGTTGCGCTAAGTTGACATTATCACCACAACCAGTGAGAAATAGAGCTAAGAAGGCTGCATTACATTTCACGCCATAACGTGATTTTAGTTGTATTATTTTTCGAAAATTAATCATAAAAATACCAAAAAGTTTTTTGTAGACTATAGAGAAATATTTCATACTGAATTACAATACGCCTGTAAATATACTCTCCACTAGCTATTATCGTCTTTAGTACCCTGTGATAATAGCCTAATGTTCAATTGACTGAAATAAAAGGTTTAAGTAATGACTTCTCATCTTGAGGAAAAGTATCAAGCAAGCTGGCAAGAACGTCAAACGTTCGCTGAAAATATGCAACCAATTATTGGACAGCTTTTTCGCAACAAAGGCATTGAAATTTTAGTGTATGGTCGCCCATTATTAAATGCATCTTCTATTGATATTATCAAAGCACATAAATCTGTTGCATTACATGAAGAAAATAAACTGCGTTTACGTGAAAGCTACCCTTTTGTAGAAGCAATTAACAAAATGGATTTAGCTCCTGCTCGCATCGATGTAGGTAAATTAGCTTATAACTATTTATACCTTGGCCAAGCCAATGACCTTTCTATTGAACAATATTTAGATAAAGAATTATCAGCAGAGAGTCGTGAAAACTCAGATCAAAAAAGCCAAGACGTAGTACTTTACGGATTCGGTAGAATCGGTCGTCTTTTAGCGCGTTTATTAATAGAACGTGCGGGACCAAATGCTAAATTAAATCTTCGTGCAATCGTTTTACGTCCAAGTAAAGGTGGCGAAGATCTAGAGAAACGTGCAAGTTTATTACGTCGTGATTCAGTTCATGGTGCATTTAACGGTAGCATTTCTATCGATAAAGAAAACAATGTAATTAAAGCTAACGGTGCTTTTATCAAAGTTATCTATGCAAAATCACCTGCTGAAGTTGATTACACAGAGCATGGTATTAATGATGCATTAGTTGTTGATAACACGGGTATTTGGACTGACGAAGATGGTTTAGGTCAGCATTTACAATCAAAAGGTGTAGCAAAAGTATTATTAACAGCACCAGCTAAAGGCGACATCAAAAACATCGTTTATGGTGTTAACCAAGATATGATTTTAGCCACGGATAAAATCGTTTCTGCAGCAAGTTGTACTACTAATGCTATTACACCAGTATTAAAAGCGCTTAATGATGAATACGGTATTCGTAATGGTCATGTTGAAACTATTCATTCATATACAAATGATCAAAATTTAATTGATAACTACCATCCAGCGCCTCGTCGCGGACGTAGCGCACCATTAAATATGGTTATCAGTACTACAGGTGCTGCAAAAGCTGTTGCTAAAGCATTACCTGAGCTTAAAGGTTTATTAACGGGTAACGCTATTCGTGTTCCTACGCCAAATGTATCAATGGCAATTATGAACTTGAACTTGAAAAAAGCGACAGATAAAGATGCGTTAAATGATTACTTACGTAATATTTCATTAAACTCTCCTTTACAAAATCAAATTGACTACACTGCTTCAAGTGAAATTGTTTCTACTGATTTAGTTGGTTCACGTTACGCAGGTGTTGTTGATTCACAAGCAACAATTGTTGACGGTGATCGTGCTGTATTATACGTATGGTATGACAACGAATTTGGTTATAGCTGTCAGGTTGTTCAAGTTATGCTTGAAATGGCTGGCATCACGGTTCCTAGCTTACCGTTAAAATAAAATTCGTTTAATATATCCGTTCCACTTGATTATGATTCGCTCAGACTTACTGAAACGAGCATCTTCAAGTGGAGCGGGTATACAACTAAACGAACTTAAAAAGCGCATATTACTTAGTAATATGCGCTTTTTTGTTTTTAAATAGAAGTTAATAACTCTAACGCTCATTATTCATTTATTGAATGCTTAAAATTTTAGCGTTTACAGACTTAAGTTATTAACTATGTAGCCGATAAAATGATATTGAAATTGATATCACACGAAAGGTAAGTTTATGTCTATTAGCGTAGATCAAAGTAGCTCTGTTGCGGCAAAAGCAACATCAGGTGCAGAATTTCTCACTGCAGCAGTATCTAAAAGCCAGCAAGAGTTAGAAGGGAAAATGGCATTACAGCTTATTCAATCCGCGAGTCCGAGCAATTTACCTGCGCCAACAGGTAACAGTGGCTTTCAGGTAAATATTAAAGTGTAATAGCGATGCTTATAGGTTAAAGGTGCTTGTGAGCATATCCTACGTTTAAATGCAGCGAGCAGGCTTTGGTAGACCGGCATATTTGGTTGCTTGTTTAGCTGGACCTTCGGGGAATAATTTATATAAATAACGACTGCTGGCCTTAGCTTCACCAAATTCAGCTTTCATCGCTTTCGTTAACGCACGAATAGCAGGAGAGGTGTTGTAGGTTAAGTAAAACTGCCTTACAAAATGTATCACTTCCCAATGTGCATCTGTCAGTTCAAATTCATCATTTTCAGCCATAACCAGTGCTAATTCTTTCTGCCACAGCAAGTGATCAAGTAAATAACCTTGTTTATCTGTTGGGATTATTTTGTGTTCAAACGTTAATGTTATTGCCATGTGATCACTTTTTGATGGTTAAAGGTAAGTTCAACGACGTCGTTCATTTTAATTTTTTTCACCACGGCTAACGTATCAATAGCTCTGGCCTGTGCATGATTAGCGATAACATTAATTGAAATCGTGCTATTCGCTCGTTTGATCAAACTGTCCATCAAAGGGTGTTTAAGGTTATAACACCCATCATCCATCAACACGATAGAGTCTTGTTGGTCTAACACACTTAAACATTGTGCGAAGTCGTTGGTGGTGAAAGCAGATTTCCTTACTAAGTGTAAAGTACTCATGTTAATTGTCCTTAGAATCTTAGTACATGTTGGTGGCGATTAAGTGCTAAACCAAACTCAACACTTGCTAATACATTTACATCTTCAATATGAAATGTCTCATCAAGCTGTCTATTAACCAATGACTGTTGGCATACATAGATGTCTTCAATATCGTAAAACTTAAAGGCTGAAAATGTTTTCAAATAATCTTTAATTGACACTAAAGTGGCATCTTGATTAGCGATTAACTGATAAACGCCATCACCTTGAAAAAATAACGACACTTTCTGCTCAAACGAGCCAAATATTAACGCAACATCTAGGGCATCTTTTCCGTAGTCGCTGCTAAAAGGGGCCTTACTATTTATGATAGCTAGGCCATTGTTTTGGGACAGATTATCTTCTATTTGCGTATCTGATGAAATCATTAAAACTGCACCAAGCGTGTTGCTCTTGTTGTTAACTCTACCAATTCACCTAAACCAGATACGGTAAATGCTTTGTTTATTTGTTCGTTATCTATCGAATCACAGGCTATACCACGCTTTTCAGCCGCAGTAATACAAATGTGTAAAGGTAATTGATACTGTTGTTGTAATCGCTGCCAGTGCGCTATTGCCTGATATTCATCACTGGCAATACTAATATTTTCATTTGCATGCATTGCGCCATCTTGATAAAAGAATACACCGATAACATTTATGCCAGCGACTAGGGCAGTCTCAACATACGATAATGCTGTTACTGTTAAAGGGCTATAAGGGGGAGTAGTTACTACTACAGCAAGAGTTTTCACAACACATCCAAACTATAAAAAGATAATAAAGGGCTATAAAAGGGTAAAAAAAAACCCCGCAATCGCGAGGCTTTTATTATAAAACATTATAAATGATTATAATGTTTTTTAGCGTAAATTTTTAATATTTACTAATCATCGCTGCCGAATACGCCAAGTAACGATAATAAATGTACAAAAATGTTGTATATGTTTAAGTACAACGAAACGGTAGCGCGAATGTAGTTACGTTCGCCACCATTAATTATACGGCTTGTATCATACAAAATTAAACCAGACATGATCATGATAACCGCAGCACTTACCGCTAATGAAAGAGCAGGGATTTGAAAGAAGATGTTAGCAAGACTTGCAACAACAACAACAATCAAACCTACCATTAAAAAGCCACCCATAAATGAGAAGTCTTTTTTACTCGTTAGCGCATAACCTGATAGTGCGAAAAATATTAATGCAGTACCGCCGAGTGCTTGCATAATCATTGCAGGACCACCATCCATTGCAGCGTATGCGCTAAGCATAGGACCCAATGATGCGCCCATTAAACCGGTAAAAGCAAATATCCAATAAACACCACTAGCAGAATCAGCTTTTTTGTTCACAACAAACATTAAACCGAACGCGACTAACATCATAACAAGTGCAACACCGTGTGATAGGTTCATTGCCATTGAAACGCCAGCTGTTACGGCACTAAATGCAAGTGTCATTGATAACAACATATAAGTATTTTTCAATACTTTATTAATTTCTATCGCCGAACTTTTGCTCGCCGTTTGAAAACCCATATTAGATTGCATAAAACTTCCTTAAGAATTTAATTCTAGTTATATAGATAAGGTCATTTTAGATAAGTTCAAGTTTTCATACATAACTGACTTACGCTAACTTAATTCCTTATGACATATTATGGCATGGTGATTTTTAAAATACTACGTTTAGCTTGGTTTTAAAGGGGCAGTATTTGTTATCTTTTGTAACAAACCTCTTAAATAACTTTATTAGTACAAGATGTAGCGTATTGAATTATAAAAAAGTAATCAACAATAAAGCTACTTCCTCTTTACGATTCATAACTTAACGCTTAACAATACTGTGCCCGACAATTAGAGATGATGCTTACCATCATTAAGAGCTGTGACTGCATGCTTTCTAAAACAATCATTAGAATGGTCGTTTATTAAGCCTGTCGCTTGTAAATGCGAATACAGTGTCGTTGAGCCAAGAAACTTAAAACCACGTTTCTTTAACTCTTTAGCTAAAGCATCACTAATAGGCGAGGTCGCTACATAATCTTCAATACTATTAATATTATTCACAATAGAGCTGTTATCTACATAAGACCAAATAAACTTGGTAAAACTTCCGAATTCATTTTGTATTTCAATAAATCTCTTCGCGTTATTTATGGCGGCCTCTATTTTACGTCTATATCTAACTATCGAATCATCCTGCATTAAACGCTCTACATCATCATTGGTGAACTCTGCTACTTTAGTTACCTCGAAGTCTGCAAACAATTTTCGATAACCTTCACGCTTCTTAAGGATGGTATACCAACTTAATCCAGCTTGTGCTGATTCCAATACCAATGATTCAAACATTTTTTTGTCATCGTATACAGGGACACCCCATTCATCATCATGGTATTTAACATAATCTAGTTTTGTTGTATCTAACCATGGACAACGGCAGGTCTTTTCATCTGACATCAGTCATTCCTTCTTTGAATTCGTACGAATTGCTGAAAAACAAAGCAATCTGGCTGTTTTTTAGTAAACAAACCTAATACAAGTATAAATAATAAAAATAGTGCTTTACAACCTATTAGAGAGACTTTAATATTCGCCTCGTTCTCAAGCAAGCATTGTTTTACAGGCTTATTTGTTAACTTCAGGTGAGATGGCTGAGTGGTCGAAAGCACCGGTCTTGA
>CAJXRC010000208.1 GCA_913058405.1 uncultured Colwellia sp.
CTACACTATCCTCTTCGTCGGCAGCGTCAGATGTGTATAAGAGACAGTGATAAGAGTGTCTACTTATTTTACACTTTTACAATGAAATCTCCTAAAGTCATTGCTATTGCAATGAAAATAAACATTTAAATATAGCTGGCTCGATTAATGCTTAATAAAGATAAATCAATCAAAAATGCAATTCTATTTTATTTCTCAGAAATGCATTATTAAGGGCAATATAATGAATTTAAAAATGTTAAAAGTGGTAATTGCTAGTTTGATTATATCTGTTAGTAGCTTTGCTAATGCAGGTCTAATTAATGTTAGTTATTTAGAAATAACTAACGCGAAAGGCGACTGGTTGCAAGTTGGTGAAGTTATAGCAAATGACATGTTCGATAATGATGTAGCACTTACTGGTTTTGCAACTGCAACGGCACCTCATCAGTGGTCAGCAATTAGTGGCCCTGAGAAAGCTATCGACGGCATTACATTAGGCAATTATAATTCAGGGCAAATATTTCACGAACAATTTAGAAATTCTACCCTAACAGTCACTTTTAATTCACTACAAGATCTTTCTTCTATTCAGATATTTGGCCGTACCGATTGTTGTATTGCTCGTGATATATATAACGTAAGCTTCTATGGTGAAAACAGTAACCTTATAGCGGCATTTACAGATATTGCTCCTGGTGTATCAGTTGACGTTCCAGAGCCATCAACTCTTGCAATTTTCGCATTAGGTCTTATGGGTTTAACTGCAAGAAGATTAAAAAAATAATAACAACATTAGTCATGTAACATACTCTGACTACCAACTGTTATTATAATATTAAGCACCTTTTACTGGTGCTTTTTTAATATCTAAAATCCACAGTTCAAAACCTATAATTATAATAACCAAGAAAATAAAATAGTTTTGCAATCAATTATCAAAGTCTAATAAGCGATAATTACAATTAAAAACAAACCACACACACTCGAATACAGACTACAGACTTGTTACATTTATAATCATTTCATCTTAACTAACGCATATAACGAGTCTACAATGAAAAGATTATTAATCGGTACTACTTTACTATTATCATTAACTGCTAATGCTGAGTTTATAGGCGAAGGCGGAACAACCGAAGTCACAACCATTAAAAATGCTATTGAATTAAGAGATGACAGCAGAGTTATAGTAGAAGGTCACATTGTTAAACAATTGAAAAATGAACTTTACCTTTTTAAAGATGCTACCGGTGAAGTAGAAATGGAGATTGATGATGTGGACTTTAGAAATATAAAAATAACAGCTGAAGATAAGGTTAGAATTACTGCAGAGGTTGACAGTGACTGGACAACTACCAGCTTAGAGGCTGAGTATTTAGAATTAGCTAAATAAACAACTACAGTAAAGATGATAAAGCACCATTCATTGGTGCTTTTTTGGTTATATAAGAGTTAATTATTAGAATATTCATTCATTATTAGATCTTTCTAAATCCTTTAGTAGTCTGGGAATATAACTTTCTTCATCAGCACTAAGCCTGTGATTATCCGCAACGTCTAGGGTTTCAGTGGCATTAGAGATAAAGACTTTTAAAGCCTCTATTCTCTGAGAAAACCATGATGCATCGGAATGTTCTCTCACTTCTTCTTTTAGTATCACACGGGCACCAGGATGACTATAAAATGGTTCCGGTGGTATGTGAGGAACAACATCACCAAAATTAACGACTCTAAAATGAGGGCCTATAATTTTATTATTTAATCCCACCTTAAAGGCTTCATTTCCAGGTCTAGGACTAGCAAATGTGTATATTCCATATACCCTATATTTATTCTCTATCAACATACCGGCATAAAGAGAGCTTAACGCACCACCAAGACTATGACCGGTGATCCATATTTTTTTATTTTTAGAGAATACATTATCTACTAGGTTGGTGATTCCTATTACAGCAGGAAATAAAGAGTCTTGAAAACCTTCATGAGCCTTAGTATTCTTTAGAGGACCAGGATCATAAACGGCCTGAAAATTTGAAAACCAATCTTTTAAAGTGTCACTACCTCGAAAAACCACCACAATATTATCTGTATTCGACATCACATAACATTGAGTATCTACATCCGGCTTTTTTACAACATCAATGGCCCCATTAAATTGATACCCCCAACTTTTAACTACTAAAGCTATTTTGTTTTCATCTTTCTCGTAAGCTAAATCACAAGCAACAGCCAAAGACAATGATGTTTTTTCATCATAAGATTCTGTTTGGTATATTCCTTGAAATTTATCGTAATAATTCATGCTGTTCTCCTTGAGTACTAATTAAGCAATTCACAATTTATCAGCTCAAACTAGCGTCAGTTAACAATACCTAACTTATATCTATATAACTTAAATTTCGTGCACATAAATGGAAAGTAACCATACTTAAGCAAAAACTATTGTGTCAAAGCCTAAGCGTAATTTTACTATATTAAAAGTAGCAGAAAACCATAAGAGTTCAAAACACATAAAAATTATACCGCTCTAGATATAGCGGTTATTGTCCCTTGATGGCACATTTTAAAAACTCCATAGAACATATCTGTATTCATTCTAATGACTCAATGACCACCTTTTTTATAGCAGGCTCGCCTGCAGGCATATTGCTAGTTTTTTAATACATTAGTAAACAAAAAACTATCCTCAATCAGAGTGACTGCAATTGTTAAGTCACCGTAAATAAACTGCTGAAATAACAACCAGTCACAGCTGTACACATGTCCAATTATTTTACAATCTCTAATTCGAGTTTTAATGTTCCTCTATACCTATTTGAAAATGTTAGCTTTATTTAAGTTGGCATGCTTAGTGCGTTATACGCAGCAACAATAACAAAAATAAATTCCCTCTTCAGGAATGTATTATTAAGGAAGTATAATGAATATTAAAATGTTGAAAGCGGCCGCTGCAGGTTTGATTTTATCTACAAGTACTTTTGCTAACGCTGGATTAATTGCTTTTACTGATGAAGCAAGCTGGTTAGCAGCAGTTGGTAGCGTAGATGGCACTATAGATTTTAATGATATTAGTTCTGATACTAGTATTAATGAATCTACTTATGAATATGATTTTTTCAATATATCAGAAAGTGGAGCTGGTTCATTTAGATTAGATACTATGCCCGGAAATAGTAGTTCAGGCACTGGGATCGATAATACAACATTTTTAAGTATGGTAGGTGCTACATCTGGCTCAAGTAATATGTCAATCACATTTGATGTATCACTAGAAGCTTTAGCGTTTGATACTTATAATTATGATTGTGGTAATGATAACTCTAATATTGCAATAAATGGCGTTAGCTTAGGTGCAACACCTACTTCAGGTGGTTGCCCTTCAGGTACATTAGGGTTCTTCGGTGTTATTGCAACCGGCGGTTCTGTAATATCAAGCCTGAATTTTTTACCAGTTAGAACTTCTGGAACCTATAATGGTTTTGATAACTTTCAATATTCAACAAGCATTCCTGAGCCAACTACCGTTGCTATATTTGGATTAGCCCTTATGGGTTTAGCTGCACGTAGATTCAAAAGATAGTCATATAATCTATTCTACAGTAATATTTATCCTTTAATGGTAAATAAACCATAAAGCACCATTCATACTGGTGCTTTTTTATTGTCTTAAATATACTTATCCAACCTATGAACTTTCCTAAACCGGTCATTCTATGACTTAAGTGACTCAACGAGGGTTTCCATCGCCCAAATCAAATAATCTGCCTTTACTCCAATTAATATGCCTTTGCTAAGATGGTTCTTTAACAGGTATTTTCAACGAAACTAAGAGAAGATTAATCATTAGTTTAATAAATTAGCTGTCTACTGAAGTAAAGTGCTGTTTCAAAGCTTCAATAAACGCGGTGGTTCTTTGTGAGATAAACTTTCTATTCGGGTAAATAACATGAAGATCAGCTCCCCCTGTAGTTCCAGTTCGATTAAAATCATATTGGTAATTATCCATAACCGTCACCAAACGTTTAGCTTTTAGATCCTCGGCAATATCCCAATATGATTTTAATGCAATGCCTGCCCCTTCAATCGCCCAGCGCCTAATCAAAGCACCGTCATTGGACGCTCTCGTCCCTTGAATTGAAATTGAACTGTTACCAGCGGTACCTTGAAAATGCCAAGTAGTTAGTGGCTCAGCCATACGTACCATGGTCAAACAATCATGCTGTGTTAACTCTTCAGGAAGCACTGGTATGCCTTTACGCTTCAAATAATCAGGTGAAGCACACAATACTCGGCGATTACTCGCCAATCGACGTGCTATCAGTGTGCTATCTTTTAAACTGCCAAAACGTATCCCTAAATCAAAACCGTTTCCCACCAGGTCGACAACACTATCAGAAAGATAGAGATAAGGTGTAATTCCAGGATGCTCTTCTACGAACTTTGATAACACGGGTGCTATGTGTTGTTGTCCAAGATCAGAGGGTGCTGTTATGCGTAGCTCTCCAGTAAAGCTTGTTTGACCCGTCTGTAATGAAATTTCAGCCTGCTCTACTTCAGCTAAAATACGCTCACAGGAAACGTAAAATT
This sequence comes from uncultured Colwellia sp., assembly GCA_913058405.1. Lineage (GTDB taxonomy): Bacteria > Pseudomonadota > Gammaproteobacteria > Enterobacterales > Alteromonadaceae > Colwellia. The sequence continues at coordinate 4,570 of CAJXRC010000208.1, forward strand.
TACGTCCCTCATCGGTGAGTGAAATCCGGCGAGTTGTTCGATTCAACAAGCGAACGCCGTACCTTTCTTCTAAGCCATTTATCCGCGCAGTCATTCTTGCCGGTGAAAGGCCAACTTCTCTCCCTGCTGCTGCTAAACCTTCATTTTTTATGACTCGTACAAACAAATCAATATCACCGAGTTTATCCATACTATTTTATATCGCTCGTATTATTCCGAATTAAGGAAGAATGTTTTAATAATTATGGCAATTGTTTTGTTTATGGGCAAGGCCTATTATTCCTTTAACAAAACTCATCACGCGCATTTAAGAAGGCATCACATGAATATTAATCACGTATTAGTTCTAACGACAGACCTTAGAGCAATGGAGTGTTTTTGGGTAGATCTGATTGGTTTACACGAAGGAGATAGGCCACCTTTTCCATTTAATGGTCTATGGCTATATAGCGATGACAATCCGCTTATACATATTGCGGAGCAAGCCTTTTCAGCCTTTGGTAATGGTTCAATTGCCCATGTTGCTCTTGAAAGGGCCAATTACAACGCATTACTCAAACGACTTGATAATAGCGCTTATTCCTATACCGAAAAAGTTCTGCCGATTTCAAACGAACGACAGCTCTTTATTATTGGCCCTGATGGTTTAACGGTAGAAATGCTTTTCCCACTTAACGAACATCAGGAACTAACAGAAAAAAAACAAACTCTTGTTTATGAAACTAACCAAAACTTTGACTTTTTAGGAGGTAAAATATTATGAAAAATTCGATTCTATTTAACGCAAAAAAACTAGGTACATTTGAAGCAAATAATCGCATTGTATTGGCGCCAATGACACGTTCTCGCACTGCTCAGCCTGACGATGTGCCAACAGATTTAATGGCAGAGTATTATGCGCAGCGCGCCAGCGCAGGCTTTATTATAACTGAAGCAACACAAATATCTTCTCAGGGCAAAGGTTATTCATTTACGCCTGGTATGTTTACCCCTGAACAAGTCACTGGTTGGAAAAAAGTAACCCAAGCAGTACATCAAGCTGACGGCCATATTGTTTCTCAATTATGGCATGTTGGTCGTATGTCTCATGCTTCTTTTCATACTGATGGGTTGCCTGTTGCGCCTTCGGCAATTGCGCCTGATGCACAAGTATGGGTTGTGGGTGAAGATGGTGTTGGACGCATGGTCGATTGCCCCATACCACGTGAATTATCCAAACAAGATATTAAGGATATTATTCAAGATTACCGCCGCGCTGCAAGTAATGCCATAAAAGCAGGGTTTGATGGTATTGAAATTCATGGTGGGAATGGCTACTTGATTGATCAGTTTTTACGTCGTAGTTCAAACAAACGTGACGATGAATACGGGGGTTCAATTACTAATAGATTACGTTTTGTTATGGAAGTTGTTGAAGCCGTAAGTGATGAAATTGGCGCAAATAAAGTAGGTATTCGTCTTGCTCCATTTATTACCCAACGTGGTATGCATGATATTGAAGCAATTGAGGCTATTTTACTTGCTAGTAAGCAGTTTAATGATCTGGGCTTAGCTTACATTCATCTTTCTGAGGCCGATTGGGATGATGCTCCGGTAGTCAGTGATGAATTTAGACATGCTTTACGGGAAAGTTTTGATGGCAGTATTATTGTTGCTGGCAATTACACTGCAACAACAGGTGCGGAGTTAATTGATTCAGGCTTAGTTGACTTTATCGCTTTTGGTCGAAAATTTTTAGCTAACCCAGATTTACCGTACCGCTTTAAGCATAGCCTGCCATTAAACGAAATTACTGACCCATCAACATTATTTGGCGGCGATGCGCGAGGTTATACAGACTATCCAAGTTATTCAGACTTTAATTCGCTAGGAGAAATATCATGATCGTACAAAAGACAATACGGCTTTTTATTTCAACCGTTTCAATCAGTATTTTATTTATTTCAACAGGCACTTGGGCAAATGAAAAACTCCCAGAACCAGAGAGATTACAAGTCGCTAGTGGTCTAACAAAGCAAGAAGCGGTTAATTTGTTAAATACCGCGCAACAGTATTACGCATTTTGGAATACGGGTATTGAAGATTATGCCAAACAAGCACTTGCTGATAATTTCATCGATCTAAATTTACCTGAAGGAAGACCTCAAGGACCCGACGGGCCGCTGATTGCATCCGCGGGATTTCGACAAGCAGTCCCTGACCTTTCAGTGACAGTGAAGTCGGTCTACTTACTAAACAATAAAGTTATTTCTCAATTACTGTTTAATGGCCATTTCACAGGGACTTTTGGAACATTGCAAGGAAAAGGCCAAGCAATACGATTTTCTGCTGTCGACATGTACACAGTCAAGAACGGAAAAATCATTGAAAACTGGCACCTAGAAGATAATTTTACCCTGATGCAACAGCTTGGCTTAATCAATAACCACTAATCAACACCAGATAGGACAAACACGATGATTTTTAAAAATACAATTAGACAGACCGTGGCAGTAGTCTCAATAGCCGCTATTGCTATAGGTTCAAGCTTAGCCCAAGCAGAACCCATAAAACAGAAAAAACCCTTTTGGCCAGATGACGCCCAGCTGGTGATATCGATATCTATGCAATTCGAAGCCACAGCACAAGATGCTGATGATCCAGGGCCCTTCCCTAAGCAAAATCCAAATTATCCAGATACTATCGCACCAACGTGGTATCAGTATGGAATGAATGAAGGGATCCCTCGCTTACTCAACCTCTGGGATAAGCATAATATCAAAGTAACATCACACATGGTTGGCCGTGCTGTTGAACTCAACCCTGAATTGGCGAAAGAAGTAGTCGCTCGTGGTCATGAAGCATCTGGACACGGACAAACATGGACACCACAATACTCGATGACAGAAGAGGATGAGCGCGCTTCATATATCAAAAGCGCAAATATTATCGAAAAAGTTACCGGTACCCGTCCCGTAGGGTTTAATGCTTTTTGGATGCGTCATTCCACGAAAACGCTCGAAATATTACAAGAATTAGGTTTTATCTATCATATTGATGATCTCTCTAGAGATGAACCTTCCATGACTCCCGTAAGAGGTAAACCTTTTGCAGTAGTTCCTTACACATTCCGCAATAACGATATAGTTCGATACACTGGCAGCACTGCAATGACCGGAGCAGCCTATACACAAGATCTTAAAGATGAGTTTGACGTGCTATATGCAGAAGGGACTAAGCGCCGACGTATGATGTCAATCAGTGCCCATGACCGATTAGCAGGAACACCTGCCCGCGTTAAGGCGTTAGATAACTTTATCGCCTATGCAAAACAACATGAAAATGTTGTTTTTATGAGAAAAGATGCTATTGCACGCTGGGCACTCACTCATCAAGATACCCCAGTTAACGCTGCGCGAGTCTTCGATTAAGTCTTTATAGGAAACTTTATGCTAAGCAATATACTTAGAGTAATGGTGACAATATTTAGTGCCTTTATCCTTGTGTTAAGCGCAGAAACGTTACTCACAGAAAATATTTCATCGTGGGGAGCAACGTCAATGACAGTTTCTTTACTCCTACTGGCAATAACAACGACGATAGCTTGGCGTTGTCGTACTTCATTTTTTAGCGTGGCTGCTCATTTATATAGCACGGTGTTAGTCGGCCGTTTGTTTAGCACACTTAGGTTACCTGAAGATATGGTTGCCTCAGGTGGCTCAGCATTAGATCCCTTGTTATTAGGAGAAACAGGTCCCGGAGTGCTGTATATCTGTCTCTTATACACATCTCCGAGCCCACGAGACCGTACTAGATCTCG
>CAJXRC010000209.1 GCA_913058405.1 uncultured Colwellia sp.
ACGGTCTCGTGGGCTCGGAGATGTGTATAAGAGACAGTAGTTACTGATTGCAACTTACTCATGTAAATTTACTTACTTATATGTGAGCAAACTAGTGCTCTAACATCTTATACCTTTCACGTAATTTATTACGAATTGAAACAGCGGTCATATTCAAAGCGACAATTATGCTGACCAAAAGTAAAGCTGTTGCATAAACCAGTGGTCTTGCAGCTTCAACATTTGGGCTTTGAAAGCCAACATCATAAATATGAAAACCTAAATGCATGAACTTTCGATCTAAATGTAAGAATGGAAAGTTTCCATCCAGCGGTAAATTAGGGGCCATTTTAACTACACCAACAAGCATTAATGGTGCTACTTCGCCAGCTGCTCGAGCAATAGCTAAAATGATACCCGTCATAATAGCCGGACTTGCAATAGGTAAAATGATACGCCACAACGTTTCAGCTTTAGTCGCCCCAAGCGCAAGTGAACCATGACGCATAGCAGATGGAATACGTGATAGCCCTTCCTCAGTTGACACAATAACAACAGGCAAGGTTAATATGGCGAGTGTCAATGCTGACCATAAAACCCCTGGAGTACCAAAAGTAGGGCTAGGTAAGTTTTCTGAATAAAATAATTGGTCGAGTGAACCACCCACCATATAAACAAAAAAACCTAAACCAAACACCCCATAAACAATAGACGGCACACCAGCTAAGTTAATAACAGCGATACGCAAAAGCTTGGTAAAAGCATTTTTACCTGCATACTCGTGTAAATAAATAGCGGCGATGACACCAAACGGAGAAACGATGACAGTCATTAACAACACCATAAGCACGGTGCCAAAAATAGCAGGAAATACACCGCCTTCTGTATTAGCTTCACGAGGGTCTTCTATTAAAAATGATCCTATTTGGCTAAAGAACAATTGTGTTTTATCGACAAGACTAAGTTGATTATTAAAGGTCACCTTAAGAATATATTCAAAGTTGATAGTCACTAACTGACCATCCATAGCTCTCATAACAATATGATCACGCGATATCTTTTCTCGATACCCCATCAACTCTTTCTCTAATTCTGCATACTCTTGATTTAGGGTCGCTATTTCGCTGTCGATTTGCGCTTGTAACTCAGCGGTTAATTTATCTTGTAATTGATACTTTCGTGTTTTCAAGCGAAGACGTTCTAACTGGTAGTTTATAGCGCCAATATCTGACTTTTGCAGCTCATCTATTTGATCTTGAAAATTTTCAACCCTTGTTAATAATGCGGCTAATTGATTTTCAGCGACCTCTTTACCATCAACAACAACGCTTTCAATGTAACCGTAGAAATTGCCATTAGTTCGACGCTCAACAACAACCAAGTCTTTAGGTGTTTGCGTTTTTTGAATGTTATGACTTAGCAACCAACGAAAATCTAAACTAACCAATTCTCGGTTACCGGTTTTGATCAATAGTCGTTCTAATATCTCTTGTTCAGGGTCAAGCACTAAATCTAAATGTGCTAATTGGCTTACGGGTATTTGCTCTCGATCGTAGATTTCACCGATAACCACACTCTTTGTGCCATGCTCATCAGTAAGGTCAAATTGATATAATTCACTTGGCCAAAAATATGACAAACCTCGTGAGGCGATCAACCATAATAAACCTAATACTGAAATTAAACTGATACTTACGCCACCCGCTGAAAGCCATATCCAAGGTGAACCTGATTTAAACCACTTATTCATAAAGTAACTCATTATTGGTGAGTGACTTTTCATCTTGTTGCTGTAAAACCCTATTTATGCGTCAAATGTACTCATTGATAGTCATCAACTCCGTACATTTTCCTTAAAATTGAACTCTACAGCCTAAAGCTGAATAGCCACTGACCTCTATAAAAATTATTGTGTATATTCTAAATTAGATACAAACGACTACATTGAACTGTATTTTTCTCGTAATCGTTGGCGAACAAATTCTGCTGCTGTATTGAAAATGAAAGTAAAAATGAATAATACAAAAGCAGCCAAGAATAATATTCGGTAATGAGAGCTTCCCACTTCAGACTCCGGCATTTCTACCGCAATATTCGCTGCAAGGGTTCTCATACCTTGGAAGATGCTCCAATCTAAAATTGGTGTATTACCTGTAGCCATCAAGACAATCATAGTTTCACCTACTGCTCGACCAAGTCCCATCATAACGGCAGAAAAAATACCGGGACTTGCCGTAAGTAGTACTACTTTGACAAGTGTTTGCCACTGCGTAGCTCCTAATGCTAATGAACCACTGGTTAGATGACCCGGAACACTAAAAATAGCATCTTCAGCCATGGAGAAAATAGTAGGAATAACAGCAAACCCCATCGCAATACCAACCACTAAAGCATTTCGCTGGTCAAAATTGATTCCCAGATCATTGGTTAAAAATTGACGCATATCACCATTAAAAAAGGCCAGTTCAAGCACTCCTGATAAAGAAAAAGCTGCATAGATAGCTAAAATCATAACGGGTATTAACAGCAGTGGAGCCAATGTTTCTGGTAGTTTGTCTTTCCAGTTATTAGGCAGGTTATGCCATGCAAATGCAGTTATCAGGGTCGATAAAGGTAAGAATAAAAAGAGTAAGAATATCGCCGGTAAATATTCTTCCATCAATGGCGCTAACCATAAACCCGCTAAGAAACCTAAAATAACGGTGGGCAACGCTTCCATCATTTCAATGGTAGGTTTAACTTTTTTACGCATTCCTGGTGTCATAAAGTATGCCGTATATATCGCAGCAGTTAAGGCAATTGGTACGGCAAATAGCATTGCATATAGAGCAGCTTTAATAGTTCCAAAAGAGATAGGAACTAAAGAAAATTTACCTTCAAAATCATCAGAGCCTGATGTTGACTGCCAGATATAGTCTGGCTCAGGATAACCTTCATACCAAACTTCCTGCCATAGCGCTTGCCAAGTAACTTCAGGGTGCTCATTATGAACACTAAAAGCCTGTAAGCTTTTCTTAGAAACATCAAGAGGATCATTACCAATAATAATCAAACCATTAGCACGAGGTGCAATCGAAAATGCTTCTGGTTGCGCTGAAGCAAGTTTACCTTGCCAAAGATGTGCTGAGCTGGTGGTATAAAAAACATTGACCATGCCGCTTTCTGTCATAGTATAAAAGCTTTTTCTATATTGCTCAGTGTAAATAGTGGAAATCGCATTTGATGCTTGCTTGTTCTTGTTATGATGAGTTTCACCATCATTCGCATTAAAGCTTCGAATCTGCTTAAACTGACGACCTGACTCCGTTGCCACTTCAAACCATTGACTAACTCGGCCGCTACTATCACCAAGTAAAACAGAACTACTGCCAGAAAGTAGTGCCATAGAAGTTAGGTAAGTATCGTCATTATCTAGTGTCGGTGTAATCGTAGCTTTAAGGCTGACTTCTTCATCATCATTTAGTGAATAGACATATACCGTTGAAGCGCTTCGGATAAAGGCCAAACTTAAATCAGGTGTTACTTTTATTTCATCAATAACATCTTCAGTAAGCTCAATTTGTTGAAAAATAGTTTCGTATTCAACATCATCTCCATCACTAGAAGAACTGAAGTCATCTTCAGCAATAAAGCTGGTTTTTATTAAACGTTTATCGTCAGTAAAAGCGACAAAAACAATTCTTTCATCATCCATTGCAAAAGCTAATTGAGAGAGCGGTATTTGTTGTTCATCAATAATTAATGAATCTTGACCGAGGGGATAGTTTACTTGAGGTATTATTTCACGGGTATCATTAGCGTATTTAGCATAAAAACTTGGCTGAACTAATAACGTTTTCCCCTTAGAGGTATGCAATAGTTTATTCGCTGAAAAAGAATTAACGACATTAACCACTTGCTCTTGATTAAAGTCATCACTTGTAAATAAAGACATTGACAGTGCATTATCACCAACAGCAAAATGATTGTCTGCTTCAGGCGCGCTGGTTTTTAAATGATAGAAGTCAATGTTACCAGCTTCTGTAATTTCATAAGCCACTTCTTGTAACTCATCAACACCAGTACTCAAAACCTTGTCGTTAGCTTTTAAATCAAGACTAATGCTAACTTTAGGCTCTATTTGAGCAGATTCAAAAATAGGTTTTACGACGTAAAGTAAATATAAAAAAATCAGTACTAGGGTAAACAAAACGCTAATACCACCAAGGGTTATTAACCATTTTGCCAATGAATTTTTGACCCCACGGCTTCGATTCGAACTAACAAGAGTTGCCACTTAATTAACCTTATTATCAACAAGCTAAACATTAGCTCATTCAATATAGAGAATATGATAAAAATAACTGTGCGAAGTATAAGTCAGTTATGTGACAATTTTATTACAGCAGAAAATCGATTAGAGAATAAATTGTTTTGGGTGTACTAGGAGAATAAAAAAGCAGCTCTATTTGGGAGCTGCTTATTGAAGATTATTAGTAAGCATAGAGCTAGATATTATTGGATTACCTTACTATGGTTAAATTTTATTTTAAAAAATTAATATACCAAGGCATTGCTTTGTCTATACCTTGTTGAATTTTAAACTCAGGTTCAAAACCAATTAAGGACTTTGCTTTAGAAATATCAGCCTGTGAATGCCTTACATCACCTGCTCTGAAGTCTTGATACGTTGGCGATTTCTGATAATCAACACCATTAGCTTTTAAGGCTACTTTTAAACTATTAAATAGGGTATTTAAGCTAGTTCTATCACCAAGAGCTACATTATATACTTGATTTTTACCCGTATCATTCGCTGTTGCCGCTAAAATATTAGCTTGCACTGCATTTTCAACAAAACAGAAATCGCGACTTGTTTCACCATCACCGTTTATAAGTAATTCCTCATTAGCGATCATTGCAGCTGTCCACTTAGGGATTACCGCAGCATATGCTCCGTCTGGATCTTGTCTTTTCCCAAAGACATTAAAATAGCGTAAACCAGTACAGTTTAGGCCGTAAGTTTTATGAAAAACATCTGCATAAAGTTCATTAACATATTTAGTTACTGCATAAGGGGATAATGGTTTACCGATGGCATCTTCAACTTTTGGTAGTGCAGGATGGTCACCATAAGTAGAGCTTGAAGCAGCATAAACAAAACTTTTAACTTGAGTTTCTTTAGCTGCAGTTAGCATAGTTAAAAAACCAGTAATATTTGCTGAGTTTGTTAATAACGGGTCCGCAATTGATCTTGGTACTGAGCCAAGTGCAGCTTGGTGAAGAATGTAATCAACACCATTTTCGTAATGGTTTAACGCGGTTTGACAATCTTCCAGTAGGCGAATATCACCTTTAACAAAATAAAAGTTTTGCCATTGCTCTGCCGAAACCTGTGTTTTAACTTCATCAAAGTTGTGCTGATGACCGGTAGCAAAGTTATCTAAACCAACAACTTTCTGGTTTAATAAAAGCAGTGTTTCTAAAAGATTTGAGCCGATAAATCCAGCACAACCAGTGATCATCCACGTTTTAGGTGAATTAATAAGTTCTTGTTTTATTTTTTGAAACTGAGTCATTTTTAATAGTCCTTTCTTTAAAAAGCCCCCTTAACTATAAATACAGTTAAGGGGGCTTATATTTTATCTAAGAAAATTATTGTTAAAAAAATTTATAAGCGAATATCAGCTAAGTCTTTATCTAACATATATTTTAAATCATAAATCACATGATTTTCTTTCATTAACGCTTTAATTTCACCTGCCGATAAAGCCTTAAATTCATTATGCGCTACTGCAAAAATTACCGCGTCGTAGTGGCCCGACTTAGGTGCTGAAATTAATTCTACATTATATTCATGCTTAGCTTCTTCAGAGTTTACCCAAGGATCATAAACATCAACATTAATATCAAATTCAGCTAGTTCAGCTAAAATATCAACAATTTTAGTGTTGCGGACATCTGGGCAGTTCTCTTTGAAGGTCAACCCCATCACGAGAACATTAGCACCATTAACTGGCAACTTTCTTTTCAGCATCGTTTTCACTAACTGAGAAACAACATATTCTCCCATAGAGTCGTTAATACGGCGACCCGCAAGAATAACCTCTGGATTATAACCGATTGCCTGTGCTTTATGAGTCAAATAATAAGGATCTACGCCAATACAGTGACCGCCAACAAGACCAGGTCTAAACGGTAAAAAGTTCCATTTAGTTCCGGCAGCTTTCAATACTTCTTCTGTATCAATATTCAGTTTATTGAAAATAACGGCAAGTTCATTGATCAAAGCTATGTTTAGATCTCGTTGAGTGTTTTCAATAACTTTTGCTGCTTCAGCCACTTGAATGCTTGAGGCTTGATATGTACCGGCAGTAATAATTGATTTATATAAGCAATCAATAAATTCAGCAACTTGCGGTGTTGAGCCCGAAGTTACCTTTAAGATATTAGTTACTCTATGCTCTTTATCACCAGGATTAATACGTTCGGGGCTATAGCCTGCATAAAAATCTTGATTAAAAAACAAACCAGAGTGACGTTCTATTTCAGGTAAACAAACTTCTTCGGTTGCTCCTGGGTATACCGTAGATTCATAAATGACAATATCGCCTTTATCAATCACCTTGGCAAGCATAGCACTAGCCTTTACTAAGGGGGTTAAATCAGGTTGTTTATGATTATCAATAGGCGTTGGTACAGTGACTATATAAATGTTACAACTTTTTAAATCATCAACTTGAGAAGAATACGAAATATATTCAGAATCAGCCAATTCTTCATTTGATACTTCTAACGTAAAGTCATGTCCTTGTTTTAATTCTTCAACACGTTTGGTGTTAATATCAAATCCCAAGGTAGAGTACTTTTTACCAAATTCTACCGCCAGAGGTAAACCAACATAACCTAACCCTATAATGCCTAGTTTCACATTTTCTAATGAGCGTAACATACTTCCATCCATTTATTGTATTACTATTAAGTGTACTGTTAAATTTTTGCAAAGAGAAAACAAAATTAGCATTATCCCTTTAAATACCACTAATAGCGGCGATTGCCACTGCAGAATTGTAGATTATGCCAGTAACACTAGTCCACAATGCCAAGTTATTCATATACTCAGCATCAAGTGGTACAACAATAGTATCACCTGGCTTTAAGTTATCACCGGCATCACTGCTAAACCAGTTACCACTTTCCATCATTTTAATACTACCGTTGGCAGAAATAATATATATTCGATCTTCATCAGCACGCTTTTTACTACCACCACTCTGGGCTAAATAGTCATCTGCTGATAAATTAATGTCGTAAATATGTGATGAAGTTACTTGTACTTGACCAACTACGTTAATTGAGTTTTTCAAGGTAGGGACATACAACACATCACCGCCTTCCAATAGAACATCATAATTTTTATTATTCATTACTCTAGGTAAATCAAGTACTAAACGTCCTACTGGTTGTACATTAGCCATATCGGCTAACATTTGCTGTACTTCGGCATAAGATTGCGAATAGTTTTGATCTGTCATCGACTTAGATGCCATCTCTATACGTAAATCTGCAGTCAACTTTATCAAGTTTTGTTGCTCAATTTCGCGTAATTGCACTCGTGTAAACACAGAGCCTTCTTGATGGGCAAATTTGGTAAAGCCACCAGCCTTAGTTATTAAGTCCGCTAAACTTTCACCACGACGTACGGTATATTTACCAGGAAAAACAAATTCACCTCGAAGCTCAACAACACTATTTTCACTCCATGCTGGCACTTGATGTATGTTCAACCTGTCTTTCGAACTTAGTAAGACATTATCTTTTTCATCACCAGCTAAGGCTGCACTTAAACTGAACATTAGTGATGTTTGTTGTGCCCTATGATTAATCACTTGATTACGAGAAACTTCAGCACGCACTGTATAAGCAGATTCAGTTAAGCCACCTGCTGCAGCAATTAAATCGGACACTCGGGCATTTCTCGCTAAAGGATATATTCCTGGAAACTTCACTTCACCGTCTGCTTCAACTAATTGAATAGGTTGACCCGATTTACCTTGGCGCTTTAATTTTTCAATAATAGGCATTAATAAACGTTGACGAGAGAAAAGTGTTAACTCTTTAAGGTCGAGTTCCTCTTCCAGCTCACCACCACTAAACTGAGCAATAGATTGTTCAACTAATTTAGCTGCAGCGGCTTCTTCAGTATCAAGCTGAGCGACTTGTTCACTATCACCATATTTCAACCAAAATTGTTTTTTCTTATACTTATCTTTAGCTAACTCTTGTTCTTTTTTGGCAAGATTATCTTGAGTCTGTCTCTTATACACATCTCCGAGCCCACGAGACCGTACTAGATCTCGT
>CAJXRC010000210.1 GCA_913058405.1 uncultured Colwellia sp.
AAATTGGGTTGAGATATAAAACAAAAACAATATGGGGAGTTAACAAGAACAGAGCATTATATAAATAACTGTGTGCTAGAAACTGAATTCATAATAAATGCTTACCCTGTGTTTTACTGTATAGATACCGTAACGATTTGTAATAGTAGTAAGATACAAAGCCTTGCTAAAAGTCAGTATCATCAATACAAATTTTGAGCAAAAAAAAGCTCATTCAAAATGAATGAGCAAACTACAACATGAAATTGGGTTGAGATATAAAACAAAAACAATATGGGGAGTTAACAAGAACAGAGCGTTATATAAATGACTGTGTGCTAGAAACTGAATTCATAATAAATGCTTGCCCTGTTTTTTACTGTAGAGATTGCGTAACGATTTGTTATAGAGTTGATGTACAATACATTTCGAAAAAATCTGGTTGTGCGGTTTTTAAAAGCTTGACCTATTTACAAAGAATACGCTATTTTAAACAGGTGTTTAAACTAGTTGTTTAGTTTATATGCTAAATATAAAAATAATTAAAACAGCAAGCAGTAGAAGTTGACTTATGAGTACTAAAAATAAAATATTAGATGCAGCCGATGTACTTTTTGCCAATAAAGGCTTTAATGGCACTTCCTTAAGAGAAATTACGAGTCAGGCTAATGTGAATTTAGCGGCAGTAAATTATCATTTTGGCTCTAAAAAAGAGCTGATTAAAGCTGTTATGTCACGCTATATGGATGAACTTTCTCCTCGATTGGAGTCTGCACTTTCACTCCTTTGCCAAGCTGAACGTAAACCAACCTTACATGAAGTGTTCTCTGCTTTTATAGAACCACTATTACATCTTAATGAGTTTAAAGAAAATGGTACCAGTACCTTTTTACAGCTATTAGGACGGGGTTATACGGACAGTCAGGGCTTTTTACGTTGGTTTTTAACAACACAATATCCTAATGTTTTTACTAACTTTACCAAAGCAGTTAACATAGCTTACCCAGAGTTGAGTGCAGAAGAAATATTCTGGCGATTACATTTTACTATGGGAACAATCGTTTTTACTATGTCCTCAAGTGAAGCTTTGATTGATATTGCACAAAATGATTTCGACAATAAGTTAGATATAGCCGGCGTTATTGAGCGAGTTATTCCTTATGTTGCGGCAGGTGTAGGCGCGCCAATCACTAAAATAGAACCATTGTCTCTTGGATGATGCTTTTCTTTTAAGCATCATTTTAGGTCGATAATTAAATGCCTTGTTAATCCACTATCTAGTTGGAGAGACAAGGCTATGTGAACTACAAGCATTCTTTTAATGCCATTGAAATACACTTATGTTGGTTTAGGCGTGCTTTATACCAACTAACGCAAACTGACCTATCTAAAAAACTACCCCCCTTAGTGAATCTACCTCCTAATTTTAAAGACTAGTTCTGCTTTTAACTAAAATTTGTATTATAATCCGCGCCAATTATGCTATTTCAGTATTTTACAAGTTTATTTAGGGTTCAGGTGACATATGAGTGTTGATGCAATTGGCTTATCAGCGGATTTATTAAAGGCGGTTAAGGCATGTGGTTATAAAAACTTAACTCCAATTCAGCAAGAAGCAATTCCAGTCATTCGCCAAGGCGTTGACCTTTTAGCAAGCGCGCAAACAGGCACTGGTAAAACCGCTGCTTTTAGTTTGCCAATTTTAGAAGCCATTGCTAAAGCAAACCATGCGGCCAAAAGTTCTTCTACTTCCACAGATGAAAATTCTGGTGATGAAAGAAGCGCTTCAGGGCAAGCTATTCGAGCGTTAATTTTGACGCCTACCCGTGAACTTGCAAATCAAGTTGCAAATAACATCGAACAGTTTAGCCAGTACCTACCAATAAAAAGTGGTGTGGTTTATGGTGGCGGAAAAATGGCATCGCAAACAAATATGCTAAAGCAAGGTCTTGATATTCTTGTCGCTACGCCGGGCCGTTTATTAGAGCATTTAGCTTTGCATAATGTTGATTTATCACAGGTTAAATTTCTTGTGCTCGATGAAGCTGATCGCATGTTAGATATGGGTTTTTTGACTGATATTGAAAAACTATTGATAGCAATTAAGCATAAACATCAAACATTAATGTTTTCTGCAACGTTTTCAGAACGTGTAAAGTCGCTAGCCAACCAGTTATTGAAATCACCAAAAACGATCAGTGTTTCTAAACAAAATACGACGTCAGGTAAAATAAAACAAGCCGTTTATTGGGTTAGTGAAGTACGTAAGCGAGAATTGCTCTCAGAACTTATCGGCGTTAATAATTGGCAACAAGTACTTGTTTTTGCGGGTACCAAAGAAAGTGCAAATACCTTAGCCAAAGAATTGAAGCTAGACGGGATAAAAGCCGCATTATGTCATGGTGATAAAACTCAAGGTGCCAGAAATAAAGCATTAGAACAATTTAGTGAGGGTAAAGTACGCGTATTAGTGGCTACTGATGTCGCTGCTCGAGGTTTAGATATACCCGATCTTGCTTACGTGGTTAACTTCCACTTACCATTTTTAGCGGAAGATTATGTTCACCGTGTTGGTCGTACTGGAAGAGCAGGTAAGTCAGGAACAGCTATCTCTTTAGTGAGCCCTAAAGATGAGCGCTTTTTAGAAAATATTGAGCAATTAATTGAACGAAAATTTGAGCGAATTATAGCCCCAGGTTATGAATTTAATCGCCAAGAAGCTGATGCCTATCAAGAAGCCGCGGTGAAACGCGATAGCAAAAATAGGTATCGTGCAACGCAAGAAAAAAATCAAAATTTAGCGAAAAAAGATGTAAAAACTAAAAAGCTAAGCAAAAATAAAACAGCACGAACTAGCAGTAAGTATAATAATAAAATTCAGAAAAAGCGCTAAGGCTTCTCTGAATAATATGTTTATTATATGTTATAAAAGCCAGTGACAACATCTGTAGTTATGACAGAAACGCCTTTTAATAAAAGGCATTGTTGCTGGTTTTGTGGTGAGCCTAGTCACGTATTTTTTCTTTTTAGAAGCTATAGTGCTGCTTTTTCTTATGAGAGCAATGATAACTTGTCACCGTCTCATTTACACCCCGCAATCTCAATTCCTAGTTGCCGCGAATGCCAGCTATTTGCTAATAAAGCAAAAGAAAAAACACTCCCTGCAGTCAAAAGCTACGTAAAGAAAAAACTATTGACGCGTTATGCTAAAGATCTTGCCATTGGTGTTAATTGGACAAAAGAAGAGTTAGCGACAAGTGAATTTGAACAAGGAAACTTTGCTGGCTTCGCTCGAAGTGCCTGGTTTATGTATGAGGTAGCAAAGACTAGAGTTAGTTATTTAGGATGGCCACTCGTAGTGAATGGTATTGAGCTAGAAGAGATTGATCTTGAGCAAATTGAGGTAGAGACTTTCAACTTTGATGGCGTATTATATCCCTCTCTAGCAGAAGCGATTAATCACTATGCAAAGATATTTTTATTAGATGAATTCTATGTTAACGCTGTGCTACAACACATGGGCAATGGCCATATTGATGAGAAGTCATTTGCCCAAGCAGTCCGGTTTTGTCGCTTATTGGTTAATGCTAGCCCGCATGAGCGTAAAGTTGCTTTTAAAGCACTCATTGCGAGAAGTTAGTCCTTATTTCTCGGCTACTTTCTATTTTATAAGCTTATACAACACTTAAGTGCGCAGATACTTGCATCTTCCTGCGGTAAAGTATTTCATCAGCACGTTCAAAAAAGCTTAGTTCATTATCGGCTCTATTCATAAATGTTGAACCGATACTGCAACCTAGCTGGTATTTATTTAATTGTGCATTATTAGCTAATGCTAGATTTATTCTATTTTCAATGATGGTTAAAGCTGTATCGTTAGCATTCTCGACTATAATGGCAAATTCATCACCACCAAATCTAAACAAACTGTCTGAGTCGCGCGTACATAGACGTAAAACATTAGCAAATTCTTGTAAAACACTGTCCCCAGCGATATGGCCATGAGTATCATTAATCGCTTTAAATTTATTTAAGTCACCTAAAACTAAACCAACCAAACTATGATGACGATTAGCATTATGCATTGATCTTTTTAATTGTTCGTCAAAATACCGGCGATTACCTAGGCCAGTCAAACCATCTTGCATAGCAAGTTGCATCGCTGCATGATAAGCAATAGCATTTTTAATAGGGTACAACAGGCACTGGTGGAGTTGTTCTAATACTTTAAAGTTAATCAAGCTAATAGGGCTGTTAATGCCATAGCTTAATGTACCAATAAAACTATTATCAATCTTTAACTCAAAACGTTGTTCTTTTTTAGCCTTTCTACTGCCTGAGAGTACTGTATTCAGGCTATGGCTTTTAAAATACAGACCCGAAAAATCAACATATCGGGTTGCTTCTATGGCAAATATATTTAATAACTCATCAATATCGAGTGTAGTTTGCAGTTGTGTCATTAGTGCCAGTATTTGGCGTTTATCAAAAACTGTATCGGTAAAAGTTTCAGCAACAAGTGTATTTGTGCTTAATGTACTATAGGTATTGAAAGGGGAAAACCTATTATCAAGTACGTTTAGTGTTTGCATACAACAACCTCATTAACTTTATCTTATAGCGTCAATCGACAAATCATGATTGCTCTAAGAGCATATTTTGACGGTATTTTTTATCTATCATGATAAAAGCAAAAACCGTACCACTTAATCAATTGTTACTTGTAGTCAGGGTAAAGAGAGTTATTTTTCATTGAAATATATGAAGTGTTCGTAATGTGAATTTTTATTATTGTTAATATACTTTAAGGCTAGGTAAACTATGTAAAAGTTATTGGTTTATTCTCTTGAGTTATACCGTTAGCGGCAATTTGTTGCCGCTTGGCAAAATACTCAAATCTTAATGGTGTTTCACTTCACCTATACATGATCAAAGCAAACGAAAGGAAGTCCTGTGAGCGGTTATTTAGAAATACTTGCGATTTTAACCTGTGCTGTTTTTGTAGTATGGCTATTTCGTCGACTAAATTTACCGGCGATTTTAGCGTATTTAGTCGCAGGAATGATCGTTGGTCAACATGGTTTAAATATAGTCCATGACCAAGTCGATTATGATCATTTTGCCGAACTGGGCATCGTCTTTTTGCTCTTTACGTTAGGGCTTGAGTTTTCATTACCTCGGTTAATGGCGATGCGCCATTTAGTCATTTCAGTTGGTAGCTTGCAGGTGGGGATCTCGCTACTTGTTTTTATAATTGCAGGGCTGTTTTTTGGTTTAAGTTTTTCTGAGGCTTTTGTTGTTGGTAGTATATTGGCGTTGTCGTCTACCGCCATTGTTATTAGGCAGCTAAGTGAAACGGGAGCGATGAAACGAAAATCGGGACAGCTTTCTGTTGCCATTTTACTCTTTCAAGATGTTGCTGTTGTTCCCTTATTAATCATCATTCCTATGCTAGCTATGGATAGTCAAACCTCTATGGCGTGGGCGTTAATGCTCGCTATGGTGAAAGGTGTCGTAGTAGTCGCATTACTATTATTAATTGGTAAGTGGTTACTACCTAAAGTCTTCAATATTATCGCGCAAGTGCGAACGGATGAACTCTTTGTTTTAACTACTTTATTAGTGACTTTGCTAGCAGCCGCTTTTACTCAATGGTTTGGTTTATCAATGGCGTTAGGTGCTTTTCTTGCTGGTATGATGTTGAGCGAGAGTGAATATAAGCATCAACTTGAAGCAGATATCAGACCTTATCGAGATATATTGCTTGGCTTATTTTTCATCACTGTTGGCATGAAGCTCGATGTGAGTTTATTAATTTCATCACCCTTTAGCCTTTTGGGTTTAATGCTGTGCTTTATGCTCATCAAAATCCTAGTCATCAAAACCTTGGCGGTCAAAGCAGGAGAAGCTAGTAAAGATGCGTGGGCATCCGGTTTCATGCTGGCACAAATGGGGGAGTTTGGTTTTGTACTCATAGCGTTAGCAAATCAAAGTCAAATATTGCCACTGGATGTAGCTTCGATGCTGCTGGGCGCAGGTGTTATCAGTATGGCAATTACACCATATATGATCAACAACGCCAGATCTTGGGCACTATTTTTGAGCCAAGAAAAATCAGCTGAATCTCTCGAGTTATCACAATTACCTGAAAACAAAGTACTAGAAAATCATGTGGTTATCTGTGGGTTTGGTCGCGTTGGCCAAACAGTCAGCCGCTTTTTAAAACAAGATGAAATCGATTTCGTTGCTATTGATGTTGACCCACTTCGTACGCAAAAAGCGAGAGAAGCAGGTGAAAAAGTACTCTTTGGTTCATCGAGACAAACAGAAGTTCTTAATGCTGCTCATCTATCAAAAGCTAAGTTAGTTGTTATTGCTTTTGGTAATGACAAACAATCACTTGAGGTGATTCAAAAAGTTAGAAGTATGAATGAAGATGTTCCTATTTTGGTTAGAACCCGAAATGATGATCAACTAGATGCTTTACAAGCTGCAGGCGCTAATGAGGTTGTGCCGGAAAGCTTAGAGGGTAGTTTAATGTTAGTTTCGCAAGTACTATCGCTTACGGGGGTACCGTTTTCTCGTATTATGCGTCGTGTACAAAAAGAGCGAAAAAATCATTATAACCACTTACATGGATTTTTTCAGGGCGAGCACACTGATATGAGCCCACAAGCTATAGATAGAATTGAATTTGCTCACGCTATTCTTATTAATGATGATTCATTTGGCTGCGGTAAAAGTATTGATTCATTAAACCTTGGAAAAATGAAAGTAAACGTTATTGCTTTACGACGTGGCGAGATTGAATGTGAATCACCTGAGGAAAATACGCTTTTACAATCTCAAGATACGCTGATTATTCGAGGAAAGCCTAGAGGAGTTGAGAAGGCTGAACACTATTTACAGGATGGGAAGTAACGGACTCTACTATTCATCTCGTGACTATTTTGCGTTAGTTAAACGATAAGTAACATAAGGGCAATTCACTCAAATATGTACGGATTGCTCTTAAGATAGTGTTTTAGTAAAATCAAAGCTTCAGGCTCAAGTTTCATCACAGAATAATCAAAGATCAAGAAATGTTCTAATGGCTTGTTCTTGTTCCATTGCATCAGCGAAACCTAATCTTATTAACTCCCCACAAAAATTCTTTTCAAACAATAAATAGCTGATAATACTCGATTCAGAATCATTTCCAATGCCAGCACTACGTAACAGTAAACGAATGGATAGGGGCAAGTCATAATAATACTGTGCAGCAATTTCATTAAAGTCATGGCTAGGATTAACGACAAAACTGTCTATGTGTTGTAGTCCTTCGTTATCTTTTCTATTTTGAGCTGATATTAATTTAAGTGTATCGTTTATCCGTGCCATACGTTCGAGATCACTATGCATGGTATCAGAAAAAATGGAATCTAGTAGATGACCAGCAATGGTTGCTGAACTAGGTGGGTGAGGCATATTTTCCCGTGTTTGTATCGACTCCTTGGGCTGATCTACACCAATGACAAATATTTTTTTTGCGCCTAAATGAATTGCTGGACTCAACGGGGATAGTTGATGTACCGAACCATCACCAAAATGTTGATCTTTAATTTTTACTGAAGGAAAAACCAGAGGAATGGCGGCAGAAGCCATTAAGTGTTCAGTATTCAATTGGCAAAGCTCACCACGCCTTTTAACACGTGACCAAGGCTGTGCTAAACCATCTGATTGATAAAAACTAATGGAATCACCATTACTATAACTTGATGCCGTAATGGATACTGCAGATAAGTAACCACGCGCTATATTATTATCAATGCGATTAAAGTCGAGTATTTGATTCAACAGCGCTCTAAGTGGGGCATTATTGAGTAAACTGCGAGGACTTTTGTTTGCATAGTCAGCTTGAAAACTCGCTAACATACCTTGGCTTATATGACTAAATACGTTGACAGGATCACTATGATAGATGCTTGAAATATTAAAATTTTTCCAAGCCCATTCTAATTTCTTCACGCCTAATTGAAAGCAAGATGCATAACAAGCTAGTGAGGTTGTATTGATAGCGCCAGCAGAAGTGCCTGACAGGATTGAAAATGGAATGCCATGATTTCTAGGGATAAATTTAGAGATGGCTGACAAAACACCAACTTGATAGGCTGCGCGAGCGCCACCACCGGTTAGGACTAGTGCATTTTTACTATTTAAGTAGTTCTTTTTTAGTGTCATAAATAATATTGTTTTTATTTTTAACAGCGTGAACTGTACTATTTCTGTCTCTTATACACATCTCCGAGCCCACGAGACCGTACTAGATCTCG
>CAJXRC010000211.1 GCA_913058405.1 uncultured Colwellia sp.
AAGAGACAGATACAATCATATAGCTCGTTTAATTCAAGTTTCTGCACGTTGAGCTTCAAAAAAGGAACATCAGGATGCTTTTCTTTGCACACGTTCAAAAAGGCTTCTGATAAATCTGAACCGGTAATTGAATATACTCTCTTTAAATACTCTATGTCTAAACCGCCCCCAGAGCCTAATTCAAGTAATGAAGATTTAACTGGCAGTGACTTGCTCAGGAGCTGATAGATATTATTTCCATCATAGCCTTTACACATTTGAATATATTTTTTGACATTTTCTGGGTCATCATAAAAATTAATAATGCCTCCTCTGCTCTTAAAGCATAACACCCTCATTTATGGGCAATATTGAACTTTGGAATAAGCGACTAAGGCATAAAAAAAGTGTTTTAGCCTTATTGCATCGCTTGTTGTTTATTACTGTGTATGTACTTTATTGTATTTATGACTGATTAATAAGTTAATGATTTAATAGCATCCGACACGGTTAAAAAATGAATTTTAGTAAGGCAAAGAGTCGCCTTTTGAAACTCATGCGCGCGTATTAACTTTGATACTTCTTCCACAATTAATATCCGCTCTGTTGTGACCAACTTTAGGTTAGCCACATTTGATTGTATCAAGTAACTGTTACCGAGTGAGTCTATAACATAATCGTTATCACTCAAGAGTAATTCATGGCATTCAGAAATAAAATCTTGTTCAGAATTTAAGTAAATAAGCTCATCATCGCTATCGAGTTTTAGCATGCATGGCCATGTAATCATAAAGGTCACCTTGATAAATATAATGCTGAAATAAGCGAGTCATAAAGTAGGCTACTATGTCATTTGATGCAATGATCCGGCGCCAGTTTTTATGTGCTCTCTTTATGGCTACCGTCACACAATGGTTGTGATGCTGTTAGTTTACAGCCACAAAAATATAGCTTTTTAGATTCAGTTGCCGTAAATCTCACTGGCGAGAATTCAGAGCCTTTATGAGAACCATCGCAAAAGGGTTGTTTTTCACTCTTACCACAAGAACACCAAGAATATTTTTTACCTTCTTCTACAGCTACTGCAAAAGGTGTATCAGACGCACGTACAGGTTTAGTCATGACAATTCTCCTTACGTTAATAATAGGTAACGTCTAAACAATGGCAAACTATTTTTAATTTTTTGATTACTTTTGGAGTTGTTTCACCTTCGGCTATATAAGGCACCTGCAAAATGCATAGCGATTAAAAAATAAATAGCACTTTCTAAATAGAGGTGGATCTCATTTGCTTGATTAAAGATAAATTGCTTAGTTTCGCCTAGCGAGAAAGAAATAATATTTAGAATCGAAAGAGGGTGCTCATAATTAGTAATCATTAAAACCCCAGACACAATTAATGAAAATAAAACAAAATACAGTGAAAAATGTACAACACGGACAATATTCTTGTGTATTAAGCTGTTAAATGTTGCTTTACGTTTTTCAGGTAAAAAGAATTTTGACCAAATAATTCGTGATAATAACAGCACTAATAGTAGAAACCCCATGATGAAATGAATCTCTATAGCGTCTTGCTTATGCTCAATTGCACCCTTGATCCTATAGTCGGTGTTATGAATTTGAGAACCCATAACTAATAACATAAATAAAATGAGAAGAGAGGATGACCAATGTAATACTCTATCAATTACATAAGATTTTTTATCTGATATCACAGAAACTCCTTGTTATGCGACATAACCCTTTAAAAATTGTTTGTTAAATATAAGGTGTGGATACGGGCAACTATGCGCGTCCTGATTACTTATATCTATTACTGTTATTTTCTAGCTTAATTATCAATAAACGTATTAGAAACACTAATAAAAATACAACAGAGTAAAAAATAATCATCAACTCATGGAATATGAAACTAATAATGAACTCTGAAGTGAAAAAT
Source organism: uncultured Colwellia sp. (assembly GCA_913058405.1). Classification (GTDB taxonomy): domain Bacteria; phylum Pseudomonadota; class Gammaproteobacteria; order Enterobacterales; family Alteromonadaceae; genus Colwellia. The sequence goes on from CAJXRC010000211.1 coordinate 1,922, forward strand.
AAACCTAATGGGCCGCCATCATTGAATTCAAAAGCTATTTCAATAAAAAACATCGACAGGGTTAAAGGCACTATAAAACACAAAGCATTCTTAGCGGAGACCATTAATAGCCTATAATAATCATTGACTTTTATTGTGCTCACCTATCAAAACCCTTTGCTATAAAACTATTATTAAAAATTACTGACCATAATGAACAGCTTCCAAAGTGAGATTGAGATGTTAATTCTAAAGCTTCTCTTAATCAGTGTTTAACGTCCATTTTAGTCATTTGCTATACCAAACTACATCTTTGATAGTTTACGCCAAACTTCATACTCCACACGCTTGCCTTCATCCCAGCGAGAGTTATACCAAATGTTATTTTCAATGGTATAGGTAAAAACATACTCTTTACCTAAAGTTGCACCATAAGAAGTATAAATGGGGCTCTCAATATACTTCTTTTCTGTAAAACGATAACTTCCTGCGCCAGAACTCCAAAATTTATCTCCAGACATCGAAACAAAGCTAAAGTGTGTTCCTGAAATAACTTTAATGGAGTTTATTTTAAGATCTTCGTATTGAATAATCGCGCCTTTATTATTTTGGTATTCTCCTGAAATAAGTTCCCATGAGCCATCGAATTTATTTTCAATAGCGTTGACAGAAAAAGTAAAAACAAGTGTAATAATTATCAAAATAACTTTATTCATAGAACAAATCCTAAGTACCTTTAACGCCTTATTAAATGCACGTGCTACTAATTAATGCATTTTGCTTTTTAATTTCACTAGCATTTTTATCTGTTTCAGCAATAGCTAAATCGATTTTAGCTGTTGTACATTTATCAGATAGTTCTTTGTTCATAAGGTAAGTTTGATCTTTTTGCTGCTGAGTTAACCCTTCAGCACCACTATATTGATTTCTATCTTCAGGTGCTCGGTCTTGCTGATACGGTGGTGGCTGACTTGCACCACATGCTGATAATAAAACGGTAAGCGAAAGAGAAAGTAGTTTAATGTTCAATGCTTGACACTCCTTGTGAATATGACGCCCTGTAAGGGGAAACTGTAGTTGACTAAATGATGCAAGGAACGAGCGTCAACGGTATCACGCCCCTCTAAAATTGATATTATCTGTTTCTACACTGAAGCTTTTCTTGCGTTAAACATGACAAAACTACGCGATAAAAATATGCCACTAAAAACACCATATAGAATACTTATTGTGACCACAAACATAAACTCATTAACGATAGCCAATTCTCTAGCGATGGAATAGCCAACAAAGTACTTAGTAAAAAAAATTGCCATCATGAGTATGAAAGGTACCCAACTACCAGGAATTGTTAATTTATTATGTTCTTCAGAAAAATTAACTAATTTTGGATGTGCCAATTTAATTCCGAATATAAGAGGTAGGAGTAGGCCAGCAGTCCAAAAGCTTATGTTAGATATCGTAAAACCAAAGGCTGAATAGACTCCAAAAAAGGAGAATATAATCATTGCAGTCGGTAAAATAAAGATGCTCTTAATTTTTACGATGCGCTCTTTACTTTGAATAAAACCCAAAAGCAACAAAATAACAAAAATGGTAAAAACCCATATAGGTGTTTGACTTATTAACTCTGACAACGACTGTATCCTTCTAAATTATATAATGCCGCAATAAACGTAAATTATTGTTGACCGAAAAATCGAGAGACGAAAGATAAAACTTTTTTTGTCCACTAAATCAATCGGTTACTTGTGATTGTTTAACTTGGTTTTTTTAGAGTATTCAAAAATGTTTACTGATCCAGTTATGGAATAAAACATGAAATAAAATCCCACCAAAGATGATCCAGTTAATCCAATGTTATTAGTTTCAGGAAAAAAGGATAAGCCGAAAAAGACCATTATACTCGCTAGTAACATTGCCAATCCAATGACAAAACTTAATACTCTAAAAAGGTTAACTCGATTCATTATTCATCCTTGATTATGATTTACGTATAACGCTTATATTGATCTATTCTATAGTAACTTTCATTTTAAAATATGAAACATCTGCTTTATAAAAGCGTTCACCATAGGGCAACATACCGAAACGTTGGTAGAAGGTTAGCGCTGACTCTCTGGCATCACACCAAAAAACTTTTGTTTCAGTGTTTTTAAGCGAATGAAGAATAAACGTTAACATTTTTGAACCAATTCCTTGGCCTTGACAATCAACTTTAGTAGCAAATTTTCGTAAACGAGCCTGATCTAATTTTAAGTATACGGAAGCGACACAAACAAGTTCATCATTGGTAAAAGCACCGAAATGTAAAGCATCACGGTCACCTTCCACATGGCAATATTCAGGTGGCTTATTTGGCCAGAGAATACTATGGCGAAGTGGAATTGTTTGTTCCCAGGAAATATCACGAATTACCATATGATTTGTATAGCCTCCATGGGCATATAATACATCGACAATGTCTAATAAAATAACAGTAAAAGGTAAGCGTTAACTGTATTTTCTGTTCAATGTTTTGGTTTTAGACTTACTCGACTTTCGCAGTCTTACTCTTGTTAACAAGTAAATCCACCAATACTTTTTTAAAAGTGTATAGACAAGCACCAATAGCAAAAGTAGTGATTAATGTTGATGAAATTGGATCACTTTCAAAAAAGTAACCATTTAATATTTTTACTATAAATATGAGTAAAACAAATGCTAATAATGGTTTTACACTGTGCTTATTAATTGATTGTGTAATATCTTTCTCTGTCATGAGTACTATTCCTTTAGTTATGTGCTAAGCATATAGCGTTTTCGTTAATGGCCGAAATGTTGATGGCCAAAATGTTTAATAACTACAGACGGTTAACTGTTCTATTGGCTTATTTGTTACTCGTAACATGTTACGAAATCAAAAACACTGAAACGACAAAATCAAAGGTTGTACTGTGAAAAGAGGAGAACTAAAATCTTATCGCCACTTTACTAATAACCGTGAATTTGAGCTGTTTATATAAAACCTAGAGGGAGTTGAGCTATGTGCACTAAATCCATTTAGGCAAAATTGTGTAACCAAAGATACAAAACACTTTATAACGTTCAAGTTACCACAAAAACGAACAGAAATAAGCACAAACCTAAAGATTAAATGTCCAACTCACAAAGATATGAACTAAAGCAAGTGACGTCAACTAACGTCTAAATCTCAGGCTAATAAATATTGGTTGTATTGATGCTTTCTTGTCTGCCTTATGATTAAGCACTTTGGTCATGCTTAAAATAATTGTCCACCTAAGTGCTACAAGAGCAGAGTAGTACCAGCCAACTGCTATGCGTCAGTGGGTGAGCTGTTTAATTTCTTCATAGTTCTTACAAATTCAAATACACCCCAAACCCCTAAGCTAATTAAACCCACTTGCCAAATCTCTATTGAAATGACAGTAAAGCTATCGGAGTAAATGGCAAAGGCAACTAATTGACCTATTTGAAAAAGGCCAACTAGAGTTGCGATTAAGCAAATGGTAAGTAAAAACCATGTTGAAAAATTTGATTGGCGCACTAAACTTCCTTATTTTTTGTATGACTAACAGTCTTTTATAAACTAACTGTTTTGTCCTTTTCTATGATTTGCGATGACTATTTTTTTACAAGTTCATCATTCATGTTTTTACCACCTAAGAAATTATCTCTGGGCGTATAATTAATCCAATCTGTCTGCTGAATAATTTTATTATTAGAATCAAACTCTTGAGTGATAACAAAAAGCCATGGTCCAAGTTTTTGTCTATCATAGCTAAAGGTATGGAAAAAACCTTCTGTTATTGCAGTGTTTATTCCAAAAGTATGCCTAGTAACAGTCAACGCTCTATTACCATTAAGAATTTTGAATTCTCCTTTACTCCAATCTAAAAAGTTTCTTATTTCTTCTTTGCTATTAAAACTATTGCCATAAATTATATCTTTGAATTGGGCATTATCAGCGTAGTACATCATGAGCTTGTTGAAATCTTCTCGTTTTGAGTAAGTATCAAAATAGTCATTTACGATTTGAGACAGCTTATTGTTTTTACTTGTAGAAGCACATCCATTCAAAATGAATACAATTAATAAACTTAAGATAATGCGCATAGTTTGGGGATTCACTAATAGTTATAATGCCCCAATAAGGGGGTAAAATGTTGAGGAACTAAAGCAGTATACTGTTTTTTGTGCTGCTTAATTGCCTTGTTAGAATTTAACTTGCAATACATTTTTTTGGTGATGTTGAAAATTCTAATTGAAGTGTGGTTAACACAGGCTGTAGGATATTATTGTCAGTTGCTGCCCACCTTTATTCTTTTTACGACTTTTACCACTCAGTAATTTTTAATATGTGATTCTTTTTCAGTTAAATCTAAAGCGTTTTTATCAGCTTTGTTACCTGATGAGTGCATCTAAATGTTTAACAGCACTTTTTAATTCTTTTAGCGGTATTACTTCACTTTTATTATACGGCGATTTATAACTAGCAACTGCTTTAGAGAATGCTATATCTGCTTTTTTGTTTAAACCTGAGTTTTCATATAAAAAGCTTAATCGAATATATGAAAATGAAATACTAGAAGGGCTTGTTTTCAGTAATAGTCCATCAGATTGATCTGATTCTAATAACCTGATTAAAGACTCCACTGCATAGGTTGCAACCTCAGGTGAACCTTGAAGGTACGCTTTATGAGTTACCTTAATTTCATTAATTAAGAAGTCAGAAGAAATATTTTTGGCTACACTAATGCTCGATGAAATTACTGCAAGTGTAAAAAGACTAGATTTAACTAGAGTTATCATATTAATTTCCTTATCAATTATAATGCGTTACAAAATATCAAAAAGAAGCTAACGTCGCAATAAGCAGAAAATTATAGTTGGCTAAAATGTTTAAAGAACCAAAACAGCTAACTACAAACTTCTTTTTCATTTCCTTGTTATATTGCACTTAACTAGAGACTTACAAAATTACCATAGAGTTTGTTACCGACAGGCCGTTTAATTAGATAAATAGCGCCATTCTCCTTCATTTCTTTAATTTTGCTAAAGGTAATATATTCGGGGATTAGCATAAAATAATCATCGTTACTTAGATCGCCATATTGAATGCTATTTACCACTGAGTATTGCCATTGATAGAAAACCCTTCCATAAACTATGGCAAGGTTATCATCACTAACACGTACAACTTTAGCTAATTTATATTTGTTCTTCTGTTCCAGTTCATCACTGAGTAACCTGAAATCTAAAAAATAAATATCATTCACTTTAGGACTTGAAATCAGGACCGATGATTCTATTTGCTCAGTTTTATGCGAAGCATATCTTTCATATCCAAAATAAAAAACCACAAGTAAGCAAATCAATAAAACGAGTTTATTAATGGATAATGATAATTTAGGTGTTCGATGTTGTGTCTCGAAGGCATGTGGCACTTTAATTATTCCTTTTAAAGTTAAATGTGTTTAATTGAATGACTCAAATTTATTTTTTACTTCTTCTCTAGCCATTTAACAATTGTTTTGAGCATGTTATCAAAAGTATGTAAACAAAGTGAAAGTAGGATTAGTGTTGGTAGTGAAAATTTATCGAATGAAACAATATTTGCTTTAGTAACATCCACACCCGAAAGTTCAAGTAATGCTATGGATAAAGATATTGAAATTAAAAACTTTATAAATCTCCAATAAATATTTTCATTTTGTGAATCATTCATAATCAAGCTCCCTAATTTGATGAAAATACAACGCTGAGCTAAGCGGAAAAATACGGTTGACTAAAATGTGAAGCGAAGCCAACGGTTAGGTGTCTTTGTTGATTTTCTTGTTAACTGTATTATGCCGCCGAAATAAAAAGTAACTACTCAAGCCACCGACTATCGCACCAACAACACAGTACATCGTACCCATGAAAAATGAGCTTAGTACGCCTAAAATAACCCCTGAGGTAATAACATAAATAACATCTGAAGCTTTAGCTAAGACAAGAAACTCCATCACAAAGCTGAATATTATAGATTGAATGCCTGTTAGAACAAATGCAAACGGGATAGATATTATTAACAAGCCAAAAGCCATACTGACTTTGCCTGAGATTAAAAAAATTAAACTAATACATAAAGCACCAAGAACTGGTGGTAAGGCAAAACCTAAAAGCAACCGCTTAACTCTATCCTTGTTAATAGTAACACTCCATGAAATACAGCTAACGCCCGAATAACAGCTAAAAATAGTGGACTAAAATCTGTCTCTTATACACATCTGACGCTGCCGACGAAGAGGATAGTGTAGA
>CAJXRC010000212.1 GCA_913058405.1 uncultured Colwellia sp.
GCCAAATACTGTCATCGAAACCGGCTATTTGATCATTTTTATAAAACATTTTTTTCTCCGCGGCTAAACATGCCGTAGTTTTTATTTTAGGTTGTTTTGATACTGGCTTGATCACAAGCCAGTAATTGTTCTATTAACGCCATTACTACAATAAATTACGAACTCTACGTAGCAGTGACTTAATTAATTATGCTGCTAAGCGTGTTTGGCGGACATATTCGCCCCTTTCCTTACTTCAACAGTTTTATCTTCAGACATTTCCTCTTCTTCACGTTGATATCGACTTAACTCTTCCGCTGACATTTTTGGTGAAAAACGTCCAAGTGCGGCATAGGTCAAACCAATTAATGGAGATAACCAACAGGCGAATGCTAACGGAATATAAAGTAGGTTTTCGATATTGCCTTCAGCAATTCCCAAACCTAGTGCGGTAATAACAAAAGCACCACCAGCATTCCAAGGGATTAGCGGAGAAATTAAGGTTCCACCTTCTTCAACAGCACGTGATAAATTCAATTTTGAGTAACCTTTATCAACATAAGCTGGTGCAAACATTCTTCCTGGTAACGCAATGGAAAGGTAAGGGTCGCCAGCAACAAGGTTAGTTGCTATTGCAGCACCCGTAGCTGATGCTTGTAAGCCAAAAAAGGACTTAACACGGCTAAGTATTGCGGTGATAATAGTTTCCAGACATTTGGTACGTTCAAGTACGCCGCCAAAACCTAACGCAATAACTACTAACGTGATAACCCAAGTCATTGATTGAACACCACCACGATTTAGCAAGCCATCAATTTCAGAAACGCCAGTTTCAATTTTATAACCTGATTGCATAAAGTTAAATATTTCATGCACTGAAGCGCCCTGCACAAATATAGCGAGTAATGCACCAGCAAAGACACCAGCGAACAACGAAGGTAGAGCCGGCATTTTTTTAAGGGCAAGCGCAATGACTAGTAAGGGTGGTAATAATACGTAAAAAGAAAGGTTAAAATTGCTTTTTAGACCATTAGTAATAGCTTCTATTTTAGAGAAGTCGACTTCATTCGAACCAATTAGATTAAACCCAACGAATATATAGATGACCAAAGCGATAAGCATTGCAGGTACCGTTGTTGGTAACATATTACGAATATGATCAAATAAATTGACGCCCGTTACTGCAGGTGCCAGATTGGTGGTATCAGAGAGTGGTGATATTTTATCACCAAAGAAAGCACCGGAAACTACAGCGCCTGCAGTCCAGTACATTGGGACATCAAAACCAGAACCAATACCCATCAGGGCAAGGCCTACGGTACCTGTTGTGCCCCAAGATGTTCCTAGAGATACAGAGACTACGGCACATAACACCATGGCTGCAGCTAAAAATATTTCTGGATTCAATACTTTTAATCCGTAGTATATTAGCGCTGGTACAGTACCTGAGGCAATCCAGACGCCGACAATCATCCCAACGGTCATTAGAATAGCAATTGATGGAAGCCCGACACGAATTACGTGCATCACTCCTTTTTCCATATCATCCCAGCGATAACCACGAAACCATCCCATAGTGGCTGTAATCGCGATTCCAATAGCGAGAGGAATATGAGGCGTAAAGTCGCCGTAATAGAATAATTGGATGCCTAGAATTGTCAGTGTCAATATTATCGGCAGTATTGCCATAAATAAACTGGGTTTTATTATATTTTTTTCAGTCATTATTTACTCCTGTTGAGTTATCGGTGGTGAATAATAATTCAAAGATTTGAACTATTTCTCACCACCCTGATAACACTAAAGGCTAGATGTAAACTCAGAATTAATAACATGTATAAAGATGTAAACAGGATTCTTGATTGTGTTACATGCACTATTAACGACTAATCGGAGTTGCTTGTAAGCACCTATTAATAAGGCTTGTAGATAAATACCTAGCTAAGGCTTTTTAAATTTTTTTATGTTCTAATGGGGGTGAAAACTTATTTTTTTAAAAATATAAGCACAAGTTATCTATTTTGAGGCCTTATTTTATATATTCTAAATATTGAATACCGTTGTAGAGTACTGACTAAATAACAGCGTGTTGAACAAGAGAGGGTTCGTTGTTCAATCGGTGATGGGATAGCTAAAATGCAACTAAGTAAAGTAACATTTTAGCTAACTGAATAACTGAAAGTTAAATGGTTTAACTACAGTAAGTTTTCGCCTTAGCTAAGCTCTGCTCCATAATAGGGTCTAGCTGTAAAAGCAGTTGTGAAACTTGCTTAATGGTACCCTGCTTAGCTTTTTGTTCGAGTTGACGTAATAGATTACTGGCTTTAACAAAACCGAGCATATCACAGGCACCAGCGAGCGCATGGGCCTGATGTTCTACTTCATAATGATCATCACTCGCGAGGCTTTGCTTTAATGCTGGCCAAAGTTGCTGTTGAGTTTTACAAAAGCTTTTCATGAGTTTAGCTAATTTAGCAGGACCTAAAATTTGTAGATGAGTTTCGATCATTGACAGATCAAGTAACTGTGTATCACCAGTAGTATCTATTTGTTGGATAGCTTTGGATAGCTTGGATTTTTGTGGTTCAAGTGCACGTTCTATCGCTTCTAATAGTAACTGTTGTTTAACCGGTTTTGCGACAACATCTTGTAACCCAGCATTAAAATAATCTTGAATATCATCAGGGCGTACGCTAGCGGTTAACGCTATTATCGGCGTTTTATAATTACAGCATTTATCGCTTTCGCGTATTTTTGCACTGATATCTAGTCCACTTATCCCAGGTAGATGCATATCCATCAAAATGACATCGAAGGTCTCTCTATTCGCTGTTTCTATGGCATCATGACCATTATCAGCCAAGATCACTTGGTGTTGTTCAAGTAAACCCAGTACTACCTGTTGATTAATTTCGACATCTTCCACTAATAAAATTTTCAATAGTGGCAGTTGAGGTAAAACGGCTTTGGCTTTAAATTCACTCGCTTTAGCAACTTTGAGTTTTACTTCAACCCAAAAAGTACTACCTTGGCCTACGGTACTTTCGACACCAATCTGTCCACCCATTTCTTGGCTTAATTGACGGCAGATTGATAGACCTAAGCCCGTTCCACCAAAGCGGCGTGTGATCGACTCATCGGCCTGAGTAAAACGTTCGAAAATATGCTGTTGTAATGCTGGTTCAATGCCAATACCGCTATCTTGTATTGAAAAACGTACTCGATGTTGATGTTCGTTCTTTTCAAGGTGAGAGACACGGAGCAATATTTCACCCTGATCGGTAAATTTAATCGCATTAGCTAATAGATTGGTTAAAATTTGCCGTAAACTACCGGCTGCGTCATGATAACAATCACCCTCGACTGGCGTATCAAGTTTCAAATGCAATTTTTTTTCATCCGCTTTAGGTTGCATTAAACTAATGAGACTATGTAATAACTCATCCAAAGAGAAAAAAGATTCAGAGCAGACATAACCCCCCTCTTCCAATTGAGCGAATTGCAATACATGGTCAAAGGTTTCTAGCAATGCTTCCGTAGAATCATGCAAAACTTTCACACGATGAGATTGCGGATCAGTAAGCTCATTATTTTGCAGTAGCTGAATCATACCAAGCATGCCATTCATTGGTGTTCGAATTTCATGACTCATGGTTGCTAAAAACTGTGATTTGGCTTTGTTCGCTTCTTCGGCGACTTCTTTCGCTTGTTGCAAACTCATGGTTCGACGTTCAACCATTTGTTGGAGCTGATCACGGTTATAACGTAGGGCTTGCTGCTCTTCTTCTCGTCGGTTTATATCATGACGAATCGATAGTCGCATATCATTAAGCGCATTAGCTAATTGATTCAATTCGTCTGGGGAGTTGGGTTGTCGACGGTTTAATGTTAGCGGCGATTCTAATTCACCATCACCAATCGCTTTACTATAACCCGCCATACTTTCGAGGTGTCTAGTGATGAGTCGTTGTAAAATAAGCATAATCACTAACATGATAAGTACGACTAACAAGGTCTGGTTGAGTAAAATATTAAAGCCTGTATGCCATAGTCTAGCGTGTATGGTAGCTAAATTAGTGGCAATAATTAGTGTCCCGAGTTGACGTCTACTGCTTTGTTCATTTTTGTTATCTTTGCTAAAACGTTTGTTGGGAATACTGAGATCAAAGCTTGATTTCATCACTTTTCCATCAACAACTTGCTCGGGTAAACGAATAAGCGTTTCACCGGTATTATCTTTTAATTCAAGACTGGCAATATCAGGCAATGCCTTTATACCTTTAAGCTGCAGTTCTAGTTGAGCCTGATCAAAATCCCACATACTACGTGCCAAACTAGCGATATAGCTGGTGCTAATTAATTGGATCTGCTGATCGATGTTGCGCATTTCTCGACGGTAGTCCAAAGTAATTTGTACCGCAGTCGACAGCATAATGAACACGAAGCTATAGAGCGTGGTATAAACCATCATCCGATAACTTAATGGGTGATCTTTTGGGTAACGGATTAAACGACGTAAGCCGAGTATATTAGGAAAATTCACGGTTTATTCGCTTCAATGGATGAATCAAGATAAGTTTGACTGTACTGAGTGACTAATTGCTGTATTTTACCATTTTGATGCAACTCACTTAAGCGTTGGTTAATGTAAGGTAGATGCTGACTAAGCTCACTGTGCGAGCCTAACGCTAAATAATAGTATTCGGTTTTTAACTTAAATGGTGCAGCGATAATTTGCTTGGTATAACCAAATTTTTGAGTTTGTAATTTACCACTGACAATGCCTAATGGTATGAAATCTATACGTCCTTGCGCTAATTTTTTTAAATTCTGTTGTCCCTCTGAAACATACTCTACCTGATTATGCTCACCAATAAACTTATCTAAACTATCACCAAAACTATCGCCAAATAGCAAGCCGACAGTTTTTCCTTTTAAATCATTAAGTGAATGATAAATTTTACTCTTATTCGGGTTGACATAAATACCAATGGGATCGTCAACAATATGTTGTTCACTGAAGTCAAAATCAGGTTCGCGACTTGCTATCCGATATGCTGCTACCACAATATCTGCATGCCCTGTTTTAACTTCTGACAAACAACGTTTCCAATTACCTACAACATCTAGCCGAACTTGGTAGCCAAGTTCGGCAAAAATTAATTTAACAACTGCGGGAGCCACACCAACTAATTGTTCCTCTTGCACCCATGAGACGGGTGGATAATAAGGGTGGCCACATGCGATTAACTCTTGTGTTTGCCCCTTGGGTGATTGAGCCACCATCATTAAGCCAATATTGATTAAAAAAATAGGTGTTAACCAAGATGGTTTCATACAACATCAACAAGTTTTGGAGTGAATAAATAACCCGCACCATGCACAGTCAATATTAAGCGAGGATTAGTAGAATCATCTCCCAGTTTACGACGTAAACGACCGATTAATACATCAACAGTTCGGTCCGTTGGGACCCATTCTCGGTTACGGATCTGATCGAGAATTTGATCTCTGGTCATGATTTGGCCAACATGATCCATCAGACATTTCAGTAATTGAAATTCGCCTTCCGTGAGTTGCACTGTGGTTTGTTCTTCATCGATGAGTTGACGGCGAACAGGATTTAACTTCCAATGGTCAAATGCTTTAAGAATATTGTCATCATTATCGGCCGATTTTACTTGTCGGCATAGTCTGACACGACGTATTAAATTTTTAGCTCTTGCCAATATTTCACGAGGGTTAAAAGGTTTGGTCACATATTCATCAGCGCCACATTCGAGTCCAATCAAACGATCAACTTCATCCTGACTTCCAGTCACTAGAATGATACCAACTTCATTGTTGACGCGTAATTCTCTGGTTAAAGTCAAGCCATCTTTCCCTGGCATTCTGATATCAAGTAAAATGAGATCTACTGTTCCAAGAACTAATAACTCTTCAGCCTCTTCAGCAGTGGTTGCACATAAAACGTCATAACCTTCATTTTCAAAGTAACTACTCAAAACCTGGCGAGTTAGCTCATCATCATCAACTATTAAAATCTTAGTGTCAGATAGCATTATCAGTGTCCCCTAATTATTCTTCTTATTATTATTTTACTTAAGTCTATCGATAAAATTCGGCCCGTCAAGTCTCAAAAGTGGCTTGTAAATGCGTTGGTATACCTCGTTTACAACTTTGCACATGTTATTTATCGTGGGTTTACATCGTACCGTTAGTGTTTTGTTCGCTGGTGTTTAAACCACCAAGCAAAACAGGAAGATTGACGGTTAAGTTTCCATTTAGTCAGCTCTCACCTTCTTGAATAATTATAACAACTCAACAATAAGTACAAGGGAATAGCATGAAACACACAAGAATAAAATCAGTATTACTTCCTTTAGCGTTAGCCTTACCTGTTTTCGCCGCACAAGCTGCTGAAGATGTCAGTGAGGTTGAATTACAACGCCAGTTTAATGAAATTAAAACACGCTTAGCGCAGCTAGAACAAGGCAAAGTAGTCACAGCAGAGCAAGAATCAAATACAGAAATGAGCTTTTATGGCACGTTGCGCCCTACTTTTGGTGTAACTAGTACCGATGACAACGATAGCTGGGATGTAGGTGACGCACTGTCACGTATAGGCTTTACTGCTGAGCATAAATTGAGTAATGGCATGATTGGCTTTACCAGAGGTGAATTTAAAGTCCAAATCCAAGGCGATGCTCACTTTGGTGACGCCCGCAAAGCTTATGTTGGTATAAAAGGTGACTTTGGACGAGTTGCTATTGGTAAACAAGATACTACTAGTTATGCGGTAATGGGAGTGGTTGATATATTTAACCGCGCTAATACACCCTTAGCTTATGATGATATCGGTGTATTCCGTAAGCAGGAATTAGTTTCTTATCGTAAATCTTTTGGTAACTTGCAATTACGAGGCGAAGCACAATTCTCTGGTGAAAACGATGATGTAGATGGCAGCGAACTATTCAATGCTGGTGCAATTTATACAGGCAGCGATTATACGCTTGGTTTTGCTTATCTAACCAGAGACTTTACAGGTGCCGATGAAAATAGCATTGCTGTCACAGCATCTAAAAGTATTGGCGATTGGTATTTTGCCGCCGCTTATGGTGGTTTTAAACGGGATATAGTTGATGGCGATATTACGACAATAGATGTCGTAGCGACCTATGCAATCAATAGCGAATATAAGCTATTGTTTGGCGCATCACAATTTGATGATGAGCAAGCTGATGTCAGTTCAAAAGATGTTGCACGCTTTAATACAACGCTTGAATGGCAAGGTAGTAAAGATTTCCGCTTATTTATTGAATACCAGCATAACGAATATGACAATGACGACGTTAACCTAGCCGTTAGTGATAGCGACCAGCTAACCGTTGGTATGCGTTACAACTTCGATGTTAAGTTTTAATCAAAATGATGAGACGGTGAATACTTAAATTTGTTCTCCAACATCATCGTATTGTGAACGCGCGGTACTAAGTTCAACTTTGTGCCGCGTAATTCAAACTTACGGTTTTAATTAACAGTTCCGACTTAACTCAAGGCTACAAGAGAATTTTATGATTAGTGCTTTTGACATGGTTAGTATAGGAATTGATCCTTCAAGCTCCCACACGGTTGGCCCAATGCGCGCAGCATTTCGCTTCAGTAAATTGCTGCAACAAAAAAAAGTATTAGAGCGTGTAAGCCACGTGAAAACTGAATTATTTGGCTCTCTAGCACAAACTGACATTAGTCATGGTAGTTGTAAAGCGGTGCTCTTAGGATTGGCAGGCTTCGAACCAGAAACCATTGATCCTGAAATCATTGACGATTTTTTATTACAAGTTGAAACCACTCAGCGTTTATCTTTGCTTGGAGTGCATGATAGTAGTTTTCCACGACAAAACGCTATTACTTTTCACGGGCCGCAAACATTACCTAATCATGAAAATGCAATGGAATTGAGAGCATATAATGGTGAGGAATTATTACTTAGCCAGTTTTACTATTCTGTTGGCGGTGGTTTTATTGTCAATAAACGAAAATGGAATCGTTAACCCAAATTCAAGGTTTTAGGTGATATGCACTGGGGCCGAAGAATACTGAAAATCACTTTTTAAAATAATGTGAATTATAACAAAAAAATATCATTACAACGACAAAGGATTTTAAATATGAAACGTCTACTATCTCTGTCTCTTATACACATCTCCGAGCCCACGA
>CAJXRC010000213.1 GCA_913058405.1 uncultured Colwellia sp.
GCTGGAAGCGCTCATTATTTGGTGATTTACATGCCTACGGCCCAGATGGCGTTCGTTTTTATACCAAACGTAAAACCATCACGCAACGCTGGCCTTCAAGTGGCGTGCGTGAAGGTGCAAGTTTTGCGTTTGCTTAGGTAATTTCCTGCAATAAAGTCCGCATGGCTTAATCCCACTTAAGTCATGCTTTTCCCCTTCACTTCCTTTTCTCTTCCCTAAACTCACTAATTTTTTTAAATGCTAAAGTCTCAAGATAAGTACGATTACTCTATCGAAATAATAATAATTTTTTGTCGTGCTACAAATCTATCTTACTGCTTTTAGGTTTTTAATTTTGCTTAAATAGCATAAAGTTAGCACCTATCACTTTTACTGGATTTAATCATTTGTGAAAACTCAATCGGCATTTATTATTGGCGCAGCTAAACAACAAGATGACGTAGGTAGTCTTGATCAGGTTTTACTGCTCGAATCACAATTACTTAAACATGGTATTACGCCTAAACATTTAGTTATAGAACCTTTAGCGGCTGATTGGCATAGCGCTGAGCAAGAGCATCATTTTAGAAGCGGCTGTGCTCCAATTGAAGCCTTAGCTGAAGCAAAAAGACTAATAGAAAATGGTGAAGCAGCCGTTGTCATTAGTGGTGAAGATAATATTAAAACGGGTTATAGCCGCGAAAATAGGTTAAGTAAAATGGCAGTTTATGGACAAAGTTACCCATTAACACAGGCTTATACTGATTTAGCGCGTGCCTTTAGTGAAAATCACACCATTACAGAGCAACAATTTAAAGAATTCTCTAGTGCACTGTTTGAAAATTACCAAGTTAGTTTCCGTAATGCGTTATCAGATAGCTTTACTCCAGAATTATTGCCCGATTTACGTTGGCATAAACCGATAACGGATTTATTTAGAGGGGTTGATTGTGCAAACCCTATGGTAGATTTTTCAGGTCGCCTATTATTAACGCGTGCAGATATCGCTGAGCAATTAGGTGTTGATAAAAGTCAATGGTTAAAGGTGAAAGCTGTAGGTTTGAGCCGCCTTGATGGTGATGGCCGAGAATTTTTAACCGATATATCTCGGTATGAGCATTTACAGCAAGCTTACCAACAAGCATGTGACGAAGCGAATATCGACTTTGTTCACCTATTCAAAAGTGGCGATGCTCTATTAGAAACATATACCTGTTACCCAGTTGTTCCAATGGCTTTTTTATTAATAAGTGGTTTGGTTGAAGTCTTAGAAGAAATTCCAGACTTTCTTGCTGAGCATAGTATTACCATAACGGGTGGCATGAACTTAGCCAAAGCGGCCTGGAATAATCCAGCACTTAATGCACTAGTGCTAATGCATCATCGATTAGGTGATGGCCCAGAAAAGCTTGGTTTAATACATGGAAATGGCGGCTTAGGTTATCGACAAGGAGTCGCGATCGTAGAGCGTGTTGACGTTAAGCAAAATGCTCTTTAACTGTTTCTAGGTTCTTGGTCGGTAACGTCCGAGAATACTAAAATAAACACATAAAAAAGTCCCTACTCTTTCGAGTCAGAGATATTGCTGTTATCTAAAAAGCCTATAAGCAGATTGAAAAGACGCTCACAAAGAAGCGACAAAGATGGACTTGGCTTTAGAAAACTAGCAATTTAAAGCAACTCTGTCCCTTTTATTTCTAGGCACTGTCGTTATGATAATGATTGAGACATTAATACTTTAATTTTTTCATCTTGCTGGAGCATTAGATGAATTGCCTTATTAACATCTTGACGGGTTTGTGATTTATACCAACGATTCCAGCAACCAACATTATCCCAGTCGGTAATAATAGTTCTGATATTAGGGTTATCAACATTGGTGTATGACGCACCAGAGATATATCCTTTTGCTGCCATTATTGCTGCTAAGGTTTTACGAATTTCATTGTCGTAGGTACTTTCCATATCTTCAGCGAGCACTCGCTCAATAATTACTTTTATCATTTTTATTCAGTTACCTAATAATTAAATATTTAACTTACGCATCACGTTTTTCACTGCTCACAACATAGATATAACGCATTTTGCGATTCAATGTAAAGGAGAGAAATAGGTAATATTTGTTAATTTTTTAGCTATTCATATCTTTTAACCTAAAGAAGGATAACCAGTAAGGTTGAAACCGAAATGAAATTTAGCGAAGTAGGTCAATTATTCAAACCATCAAAAAAGATTAATTGATGGTGAATGTGATGAAGTGAATGCTTTTTATCTTGCACAACTTATTAAAAATTACGCTATGGGGAAACGGCTGATTGGCTCAAATATAATAGAGATAAATATTGTGGCTAAATTGACGAGTGTAGAAGCACCTCAAGCCATAATTTACTCAGGCACAAGACTGAAAACCTTGAAAAGCGTGCATACAAAAAAGTTCGTTGTAAATTAAGTCCTATAAAGCACTTTAATTATATGCCAACCAAATTTAGTTTTAACGAGATGAGGCTCTAATATTGCGCCTTTAAATGCTATTTTATCAAACTGAGGTACCATTTGACCTCGTTTAAACTCACCTAGATCACCACCCTTCTTACCTGACGGACATGACGAATATTTCTTAGCTAACGTTTGAAACTTAGCGCCTTTAGCTAACTGCTTAATAATATCTTCAGCAATCTCTTTGTGCTTAACCAATATGTGAAGTGCGTACGCTGTAGCTGCCATATAAAAAACCTTTTAATACTGTTTAATGACTCATTTATTATACTATTATCTTTCGGACATAAAAAAGCCCCGATTCTTTCGAATCAGGGCTTTATAATGGTGGTACCAGCGGTCGGACTCGAACCGACACGTCTTGCGACAGGGGATTTTGAATCCCCCATGTATACCAATTTCATCACGCTGGCATAGGTATTAACCTACTTTTGCAATTTGCAAAGAGCTAAATTTTCATTTGAAAATCGAATTCTTTGGAAATTGTTTGTTCTAACTTTCTTAACATCTTTTGCTACAAGCTAAAGATGGGGGCATTATACGAAACTTATTCCAGTAAGCAACAAGTTTTTCATGCCTTCACGACACTTAGGCATCAAGTGTCGTTTATTTGTTCAATCATCCTGTATTCTGTGGGCATGTAAAAAAATGTCAACAGCCTTGGTCACTTGATAAAGTATCTCTTCATCATTCGCTTCTTTATCTGGCAATAGTAAACTGCGTGTATGGAGCGGCCCTTTCGCCATTTCCATTAACATTTGTGCACTAAAATGACAGTTTTCAATTTTTAGTACTTTTTGCTCGGTTAACCAGGTTAAATAATCAACTAAAGGCAAAATCCCGGTCATTGGACCATTTTTATATATCATTTCACCCAGCTCAGGAAATTTTACCACTTGCTGAACGACTAAACGAAATAGCGACATTAATTCTGGTGACAACATGCCTACTACAAACTTGAAACATACTTGGTTGAGCGCTTCCTTTGCGTCGAGCTCACGATTTATCGACGTTAAAATTTCAGATTGTGTTTTTACTTGTCGTTGAATAACAGCCATCAACAAACCATGCTTATTACCAAACTCATTATAAATGGAACGTCTTGAGCCGCCGGCTTCATTGATAATCATTGCTAAAGACGTTTCATCAAAACCTAAATTATAAAAAAGATTTTGTGCTGCATCTAAAATCAATAACCCCCTTGGGCTGAGCTTTGTTATATCTATAGTGCTGTCTTTAACCATGAGATTGTCCGTAATTGTAACTATATTGTTGACTTTGGTACTACATAGTACCAAAATATACGGTACTGACTAGTACCAATTGTACAGATCAGCAAAAATGAACTTTACTGACAGGAATATCCCTGCACCTGAAGGAAAACGTATGCGCGCACTCTTATTTATATTTATTGCCTTGATACTCGCTGGGTGCAATGAACCTGTAAAAGAAATAACGAAACCAATTCGTCCAATCATGTGGAAAAAAATAGAAGTTTCCCCCTTTGAACAAATTCGCACCTTATCTGGTATTGTTGCTCCCGTAGAAGCAACTAAGCTGAGTTTCGAAGTAGGAGGAAAAATTCAAAGCATTGAGGTAAATCTAGGCAATGAAGTGGTTAAAGGTCAAGAATTAGCGCGCTTAAATCAACGCAATTTTAATTTGGGGCTTCAATCGGCACAAGCACAATACCAACAAGCCAAAGCAACACTAATAGATGCCCGAAATAGTCATAGACGATACGAGCAGTTACTTAAGCAAGGCGTTGTATCACAATCAGGCTTTGATAATGCTAAAGCCACTTTTGATGCCAGTAAAAGTGCTGCAGATGTCGCACAAGCACAATTAGATATTGCCAGTAAAAATTTGCAAGACAGTATTTTATTAGCCCCTTATGACGGTATTATTACTAAACGTTTATTTGAGCCTTCTCAGCAAATATCTGCTGGGCAATCTCTTTTTGAAATTGAAGGTAAACATGGCCTTGAAGTGCATGTCATGGTACCAGAAACACTCATTCGTGAACTAAGACAGCTTTCTATCCTTCCTATCCACTTTCCTGTATTACCTGAGTTAACGATGCAAGGTCAAATTACCGAAATTGGAACGCGTGCTGAATTTGCTAATGCCTTTCCGGTTACTGCAGTATTAGAAGGTGATAATCCTTTACTACGAGCAGGTATGACGGCTGAGGTGGACTTTTCTTTTTCTGGTACAGGAAGAACTGGCCATACCGGTGATGTATTTCGTATCCCGGCAACTGCGCTAAGTGCAGGATTAGAACAAAAGGCTTATGTTTTTGTTTATAACCCTGACAGTCAACAAGTGATTAAAACCCAAGTGCAGACAGAAAACATTTTCAAAAATGAAGTGTTCATTTCATCAGGCTTAAAACAAGGCGATATTATTGCGATAGCGGGTGTTGCCTTTTTGCGCGACGGTCAACAGGTTAGTTTGACTGATAATAACGTTCAGCGTTTTAATTAAGTTTAGGAAAATTGATGAACATTACCCAAGTAGCTTTTACCTACCGAAAAAGCGTGTTTTTGATTATTGCTGTGTTACTTATTAATGGCCTGTTCGCTTATTTCACTTTACCCGCGCAAGAAGATCCAACGATTACCATTCGTGAAGCGATTGTTAGTACTTCTTTTCCTGGTATGGCGCCCGATAGAATAGAACAATTAATCACTAAAAAATTAGAAGAAGAAATACGAAAAATACCGCAAGTTAAAGAAATAAAATCCAGCTCTGCCACAGGAATATCAATTATTCATGTTAAAATTTACGATCGATATTTTAACCTTGATGATATTTGGCAAAACCTTCGCAATAAAGTAACTGCCGCTCACAGCAAAATGCCCTCTGGTACCCATACTCCTTTCGTGAATGATGAGTTTGGTGATGTCTCTGTTGTCACCCTTGCATTAACTGCCGACGGTTTTGACTTAGGTGAAATGTATGATATTGCTCAACATATTCGCGATACTTTATATGGTGTTGAGGGCACTAAAAAAATTGAAATATTAGGCAGACAAGAGGAGCGAATTTTTTTAGAAGCTTCAAATGCTAAACTTGCCCAGTTAGGCATATCCCCTCAATCGCTTATTAATGAATTACAAAAGCAGAATATTGTTCGCTCTGGCGGCCAAATCAATACCGGCGCAATCAGTTTTATTGTTGAACCCTCAGGCAACTTCAATAACCTAGCTGAGATTGGCAACACCTACATCAGCATTCCAAACACTGAAGACTTTATCGCACTAAAAGATGTCGTGGCTTTACGTCGTGATTTTATCGACCCACCTGATAAAACTGCTTACTTAAATGGCCAATCCGCTATATTTTTTGCTATTTCTATGCTGCCAGAAAATAACCTATTGGAGTATGCCCCACGCGTACTAAACAAAATTAATGAAATTGAATCAAGTTTGCCTATTGGGTACAACCTTGAAATTGCCACTTACCAAGCTGACCAAGTAGCCAAAACAATTAATGGTGTTTCTGTTAATGTGCTGCAAACTCTGGCCATTGTACTTGTGGTCGTCATTTTGTTTTTAGGATTACGTACTGGCCTGATTGTTGGTGCTATTGTGCCTTTTGTTATGCTTGCAACCCTAAGCATAATGCAATTTAGTGACATGAAACTTGAACGAATGAGCTTAGCTACTCTTATTATTTCGCTAGGGTTATTGGTTGATAATGGCATTGTTATCGCTGAGGACTTCAAACGCCGTTTAGAAAATGGCGTAGATCGTTATAACGCCATGTTGCAAGGCAGTAAAGAGTTAGCTGTTCCTTTATTGAGTTCATCTGTGACAACGGTTTTATTCTTCTTACCACTGATGCTGGCTGAGCATGTTGCTGGCGAATATACACGCTCTATTTCACTCGTTATTCTCATTACCTTGCTTACCAGTTGGATTTTGGCTTTATGTGTTACGCCACTACTGTGTTATTTCTTTATTACAGTGCCAGAAAACAAAGAGTCCTCTAAGGAAGAATCCAGTAAATTTTACCGATACTATGAAACATTTCTGCATTGGTTACTTAAACATAAAGCGCTCTTTATGACCGCAATGTTGGCGTTGTTCATTGGTTCAGTATTTTCAATGAAATATGTTGCTAAACAATTCTTTCCTGATTCAGACCGTACGCAAATACTGGTGAATATTGACTTGCCTAATGGCACTTCATCGACGGAAACTAATCGTCAGATGAAAGATATTTTTGCTTGGTTAGAAGATGATACACGTTTTGACTTCATTGAAAGCTACTCCGCTTATGTCGGTTTTAGTGGTCCAAGATTTGTAATGTCACTGAACCCTGAGGATCCTGCACAAAATAAAGGCTTCATGGTACTAAACGTTAAAGATGAAACAGATATCAGCGCAACAGTATTAAGACTAGATGAACAAATAGAGCATGACTTTCCTAACGTTTCAGCTCGCGTTAAGAAAATGTTTTTAGGCCCTTCTGATTCAAGTACGATTAAAATTCAAGTGAAAGGGCCAGACAAAGACATTATCTATAAAAAAGCTCAACAGATAATGGCGGTCTTGCACAATGTACCTAGTACTCTTGATATACGTACTGATTGGGAAAACCTGATCACTAAAATAGACGTACAGATAGATCAGCATAGAGCCAAACGTTCAGGCCTGACTTCGGAAGAGATAGCGCAAGCACTCGATGCATACTTTTCCGGTTCTAAAATTACTGAGTTTCGTGAGGGCGATAACATTATCCCTGTTGTGTTACGTGCAGAACAAGCAGAACGACAAAGCTTAGATAGACTTAGAACCCTCAATATTTACTCAAATAAAACAGGCCAGACTGTTCCTTTATTTCAGGTTGCTAACTTAGCACCCTATAATCAGTTTTCAATTATTCATCATGAAGACCTCTTTCGTACCATTAGTATTCAAGCACGGAATACCGATATGGCAGCAGAGGATCTTAAATTAATTATTGATGAGAAAATTCAAGCCCTAGCGGTTGATTTACCGATAAACCATAGCATTGAATATGATGGTGTGATTAAAGAATCTCGTGCGGCTCAAAAAGCATTGGGGGCTAGCATGCCAATAGTATTAGGTTTGATTTTAATCTTGTTAGTGGCGCAGTTTAATTCGTTTAGGCAAGCCGCAGTAATCACTTTAACTATACCGTTATCATTTATAGGCGCTGTTTTAGGGCTATTTATAATGCAGGCTCCCTTTGGCTTTATGGTAACCCTAGGTTTATATAGCTTAGCAGGGATTATCATTAATAATGCCATAGTATTGATTGATCGGATTAAAATTGAAATTGCATCAGGAAAGTCTGACTATCAAGCAGTGGTTGATGCCTGTTTAACGCGCCTACGCCCAATAGCGATGACCACTATCACTACCGTAATGGGATTATTACCTCTGATCATTGGTAAAGATCCGCTGTTTTACGGTATGGCAAACGTTATTGCTTTTGGTCTTGGTATCGGTACCATTTTGACCTTAGCAGTAGTGCCAGCATTATATTGTGGCTTTTATAAAATCACTGATAATCAGGCAAAAGCTATGTAACTTAACCTTATTGTAAACCCTAAGCTTATACCAATCCATCTAAAGAAGTGACCACTTAGAGCGGCATGGGCGACATTAGAACAATCAAAATATGTGTAGTTATAGTTATTCTACAT
>CAJXRC010000214.1 GCA_913058405.1 uncultured Colwellia sp.
TTCAATCAATGCCTTGCCTTTAAGCCTTTTAATTCTCGCTGAGTGGGAAATAACTCAATGGACTTGGTATAAGTAGCTGTTTTTGTATAATATACGGTCCTCAATTTATATGCTCCTAAATAAGGAGCAAAAAGAGCTTATCTATGACAGTTATCTCACCTCGTATAGCAACCATTTTGCTACTTATCGTCTGCTTTATTTGGGGAGTAGAATTTGTCCCTATTGATATGGCTATTGATTTAATGCCAACGAATACATTCAATGCTATTCGCTTTGCTGTTGCGACACTTTCGATGTTACCTCTGCTTTGGTTTGTGCAAAAGAAAAACAAAGGCAACTCTGAGCCTATCGACTATGTCCTCTTAATTAGATCAGGTATGTTGCTGGGATTTTTCCTCTTTATTGGTTTCTATACTCAGACTGAAGGAATGCGTTTTACCACAGTGACTAATGCTGGTTTTATTACCGGTTTGTGTGTGCCACTTGTTCCTGTATTAGGTTTTTTAATCTTTCGAAATGTTGTTCCTAAGTCGGTATGGATAGGCGTTATTACCGCAACAGCTGGTCTCTACTTGTTAACCATTGGAGACAAGTTAGTCTTTAATAAAGGTGATGTTTTAGTGTTGGTCTGCGCCTTTGGCTTTGCTGGCCATATCATTATGACTGACCGCTTCGTCGATAACTTACCCATTATTCCATTAAGTATTGTACAAATTTTTGCCGTATCTCTTTACAGTATCATAGCGATATTCATTGGTCCTGATCCTGCTTTTTATTATCAAGATGCCGAGCCAGTGAGTTGGCATCAACAATTGTTTACTCCCTTGATGATATTTGCCATTTTAGTATCAGGGATCTTGGGAACCGCTTATGCTTTCTGGGCTCAATCAGTAAGTCAGACATTACTAAAACCTCATAAAGTAGCGCTTATCTTTGCTGCAGAGCCGGTCTTCGCTTGCATTGCCGCTTGGATATTTCTCGACGAAGTACTTGGTGAAAAAGGCATGATAGGTGCAGGATTGATTCTTGCCGGAATGCTTGTCTCTGAGCTAGGCGATCGTAAAAAACAGCCTGAAATAAGACCACTTGATCAGACAGCAGCACTGAAATAGCCAATGTTAAAATTAATAAATGGGTACTGAAAACATTATTTTTCATACCCATTAATTTCCCTTCTTTCTGCTATCAATGCTGATATTAATTCACTAATCATTAGCTGAACCTGCATTATACATCCAATAACAATCACTATATATTGATCTAATAGTCAAAAAAGACACTATATATTGTGCTTAATTATTATATTACCACAAGTTACCTTGATCTAAATCAACAAGCCACCACCCAGAAATACTATATATTGTGCTTATTAGAACAATAACATCTATATATAGGTGACGTATGAATTTTAACTGTATTACTCCGAGTGTGGTCTTCCAAGAAGTACCTAATGAAATTAGCCTGTGCTTTAGTATTACCGGTTGCAAGGTCGGCTGCAAAGGCTGCCACAGTACTGAGTTATGGCATGAAGACAATGGTATACGTCTGAGCAATACAAGCTTCACCCAATGGCTTAAGAAGTATCAAGGCTTAATTAGCTGTGTGGTGTTTTTTGGTGGTGAATGGCAGCCTAACGCGTTAATCGAAAAGTTACTAATCGCTAAAAATCATGGCCTTAAAACTTGCCTCTATTCGGGCGAAAAATATATTGATATCAGTATTTCTCAGCACCTTAACTTTTTAAAAACGGGTGCTTGGAATCAAAGCTTAGGTGGCCTGGATAGTCCGACAACCAATCAAGTTTTTCGTGATGTCATTTCAGGTAAAAAGCTAAACCATTTATTTAACAAGGCTATCCATGTGAATACCTTCAATGCGGACACCGTCGATACTAATCATTACCAAACTACTATTTTAGAAACTAATTATTTTAAGACTAACTCTCTTGAAGTTAGTGCTTTTGAAATTAGTACTTTCGAATCTTATCAATTTACTCAAGGAGCTAACTATGTTGCGGCTTAACGAAGAACAGATCACCAATAAAAAAGACTTTATCAAACAATATTTTTCAGCAAAAAATGCAGCAGATGGCTCAAAAATGGATGCCAATGCCAACGTCAGCCATAAAAACATTGCGACGTTAGAAGCTGAGTTATTAAAAGATTGTTTTGTGCAAATTAATCGCGCGTTAGTGCATGACAAAATACGCGATACTTTTGATGCTGACCTGGCCAAAGAGTATATACGTCAAATTGAAGATCATGAAATTTACGTACACGATGAGACCAGTTTAAAGCCATATTGCACCTCAATTAGTATGTACCCCTTTTTATTAGATGGTTTAACTAAGCTAGGTGGAGAGTCTAAAGCACCTAAACATTTAGAATCTTTCTGTGGCTCTTTTGTCAATCTTATTTTTGCTATTTCAGCACAATTTGCTGGTGCGGTTGCTACTGTTGAGTTTCTTACCTATTTTGATTACTTTGCTCGCCTTGAATACGGTAATGACTACCTAAGTACGCATAAATCTGAGATAGAAAATCACTTACAGCACGTGGTTTATGCTATCAACCAACCGGCAGCCGCTCGTGGATACCAGAGTGTTTTTTGGAACATTTCATTATTTGACCAACATTACTTTACTTCAATGTTTGGTGAATTTGTTTTCCCTGATTTTAGCAAACCTAATTGGCAGACCGTTGATCAGTTACAACAATTTTTTCTCGGCTGGATCAATAAAGAGCGTGAACAAGCAGTACTTACTTTCCCTGTAGTTACCGCGGCAATGCTTACTGAAAATGGCCAGTGTAAAGACCTAGATTTTGCTCGTAAACTCGCTCAGCAAAAAGCGGAAGGTAATTCTTTTTTTATCTACTTATCTGACAGTGCCGATTCATTAGCTTCATGTTGTCGATTACGTAATGAAATTTCTGATAATACTTTTTCTTATACCTTAGGCGCTGGTGGCGTAGCTACTGGTTCAATTAATGTAATTACCGTTAATATGAACCGTTTAGTGCAAGACGGTCGAGACTTAAAAACTGAGATAGAAAAAATACAAAAATACCAAGTTGCTTATCGAAAACTGATGGAAGAGTATCAAGCGCAAGGCGCATTATCCGTTTACGACGCTGGGTTTATTTCACTTGATAAGCAATTTCTTACCATAGGTATTAATGGTATGGCTGAAGCGGCTGAGTTTGCCCAAATTAAAGTCGGCAATAATGAAGAATATAAGCAATTTGTTAGTAAACAATTAAAAGTTATTTACCAAGCTAACCAAGCCGCTAAGAAAGAATTTGGCTATATGTTTAATACCGAGTTCGTGCCTGCTGAAAACCTCGGCATTAAAAATGCTAAATGGGATAAGAAAGATGGCTACCAAGTAAGCCGCGAGTGTTATAACTCTTATTTTTATGTCGTTGAAGATGAAGAAACAAATCATATCGATAAGTTTGTCATGCACGGTCAAGAAATGACGCAATACCTTGATGGTGGCTCAGCACTGCATTTAAATTTAGATGAATCGCTTTCTACTGATGCTTACCTGAAACTCTTCAATGTAGCGGCTGCTACCGGGTGTAATTATTTCTGCATCAATGTGAAGATTACCATTTGTAATGAATGTGACAAAATAGATAAGCGCACATTACATATTTGTTCTAGTTGCGGCAGTGAAAACATCGATCACGGCACGCGTGTTATTGGTTATTTAAAACGTGTTACCGCCTTTAGTCAGGGGCGCCAGAAAGAACATGCGCTACGTCACTACCATACTGAAAGTGCTTAATAAGCAGCGTTTTTTAAGTACGAAATAACTCCCATTATTTCGTACTTTTTTTATTCTTACACCCTGTTCTAGCTTTAACTAGAGAGAAGTAGCTTAAAGCTTTAAGCTATATGCCTCAATGAAAAGGAAAAAGCACGGAGTTGATGACTATCAATGAGTACTTTTGACGAATTCATTGAGATTTACGGCGACAAGGTTTATTGCTACTAAACAGGCATGACTTTGTAGGCACAACGTCTTGCTCCATCAATAATATGCTCTTCTCTACTCACGACAGCAATGTCCTTCATCAGTGTTTGAAACATTTGTAATTCTGAGCGACAAAAACTCAAACACTTGCTTGCTGCTGCACAAATTGGGCAATGATTTTCCATTAACCAAAAAATGCCATCATGCTCTTCAACGCTTGCCATATAACCTTCATCGCTACGTAACTTTGCTAAGGTTTGCAGTTTTTCTTCCACACCATAACGATCGGCTAACGCTAAGGTATAGTTTGTCATCGCCGTTTCTTCTCGATGACTGATTAATTTTTCCATACCGTCGTCGCCAAATAGCGTGATCACTGAGTCGAGCAGCTGTACGGTTAATTCATCGTGACGATCAGCAAAGCGGCTATGGCCTTTATCAGTGAGTGACCAATATCGGGTAGGCCTGCCTCGAGCAGCTTTTTCATCCTTAAAAACCACATCACCAGAATCTTCAAGTCCTTGTACATGCTGACGGATGCCCATAGTAGTAAGTCCCAATTCACTTGCCAGTATTTTTGCGGTTAAAGACCCTTGAGTTTTTAATAACTGAATTATTTTTTCATGTGTTTTCATTAGATCTCCGCCAAGAAGAGGGGGTATACCCTTATTATTACGCATTTTTATCATAATTTCATCGCTGTTCATAATGTTTAGTAAAGTTTTTTGTTTATATTTAACTTGACCTTATTAAGTAAAGCGTTTACTTTACTTAATAAATAAAATACTTTACTAAAGAAAACGACGGGATTGTTATGAATTTACTTATTATCAGTGCTAGCCAACGAACTGAATCACAAAGTGCAAAAGTCGCTGAATATCTGGCTAACAGCAGTAATCAATTCAGCAAAGTTCGCCATATCGAATTATGCAAACAGCGCTTACCACTGTGGGATGGCGAAGAGAGTAGCAAGCAAAATGATGATAGTGATTGGCTGGCTATTAATAGCCAATTGCAAACAATGGATGCATTAATTCTTATCACTCCGGAATGGGGCGGGACTGCTTCGCCATTATTGAAAAATTTATTAATGATGTCTGACGCTGCGGATATTGGTCATAAACCTGTGTTATTAGTGTCTGTAGTCAATGGAATTAGCGGTGCTTATCCCATTGCAGAATTAAGAATGAATGCCTTCTCTAATAACAAGTTAGTCGCTATACCCGATCACCTTATTATTCGAAATGTTGAAGAAATTCTAAATACAGTCAATGAGGCCAACCTTCAACAAAGTAGTGCGATAGCTCGTCGTGATAAACGCATTCGTCATCGCATTGGTTATAGTTTACATACCTTATTGCATTACAGCCAAGCGATGAAATCTTTACGTGAAACCTTGCAAGTCAGCACGTATGACAATGAACACTTATATCAATACGGTATGTAAGCTCACTAATAAAATTAAATGGACTAAATTGCACAGAACAGAACAAGATCAAGTTAACAAGGAGATATTATGAATTTAAATCAAGTCACCCTTACCGTCATTAACATGGACGAAAGTACTGAGTTTTATCGTCGTTTAGGTTTTTTACATATTGTAGATACCCCGCATTATGCACGGTTCGCTTGCCCAGATGAGGGAGCTACTTTTTCATTAAGCTTAGCTGAAAAAGACTCACTAACTAATGCACAAAAAAAGCTGAACTCTGGCACAACCATCTATTTTGAACATGAAAAACTAGATGAATGGGTAACAACTGTACAAAGCCGTGGAATTGAATTTGAACAACTGCCTATTTCGCAATCTTACTTATGGCGTGAAGCAATATTAGTAGACCCTAGCGGCAACAAAATAAAACTCTACTGGGCAGGAGAAAATCGCTTAAATCCACCTTGGCGAGTTGAGAAAAAATACCAAGAGTAAAAAAGACTACACTATTGATAGATACGTTTTTATGCATACAGGAGAGCACTTATGATTACTTTAGAACACATTAACTTAGTCGTCACAGACATAGAAAAAAGTTTAAAATTTTACCGTGCGGCTTTTCCGCACTGGCATGTACGCGGTGGCGATAAAGGTGAATGGTCTGGAAAACCGAGAAATTGGTTACATTTTGGTGATGATTATCAATATATCGCCTTTGCTGATAATGGCGTCGGTGCTAATAGAGATTTAGCTGGTCATCAGGTAGGTTTAGCGCACTTTGCTTATGTTACCAGCGATCTAAAAGGCACTATAGCGCGTATAGAAAAAGCAGGCTTTGCAATTCATAAAGATGGAACACCTGATACATATAGAGAGAATATCTATTTTCTTGATGCTGATGGTTATGAAGTAGAGTTTGTTCAATACCATACCGACTTACCTGAGCTAAGAAACCGATATTAGCAATGAACGACAAACCGTTTCGATGTTGATGAATACACGGTAAGACGCATAGCAACTTTACAGTATTCATCAACATAGCTTAAACTTAGCGGGCTATCTCCCAATTTAAGGACTCTCATGGTTAAGTTTCAATGGCTATTTATTTTTCTATTTCTCTCAGGTTGTGCCACGTTAGGGGTTATGGAATTCGACAAGCTGTATGGTCCAAGCAATGTTGAGAATAGGCTAGTGCAAGTTAAACCGAGCACAGCAGAAGCCATTCACTTTAATCAGCAGATACAGCCAATTATTGAAAATCGCTGTGTTGTTTGTCACGGGTGTTACGATGCTCCTTGCCAATTGAAAATGGAAAGTCGCGCGGGTATTGAACGTGGTGCTAATAAAACGAAGGTTTATAATGGTGAACGCTTACTAACTGCAAACATCAGTGCAAGCCTTAGCAAACTAACTGAACTGAAACGCGATAATTTAGAGCCACTTCGCCAGCAAGGTTTTTTTCCCGTACTTAATGAGCGCCAGCAAACAGAGCAAGCCAATACTCAAGCCAGCTTATTCTATCAAATGTTACAACTCAAAAAGCAACACCCCCTACCTAGTGAGCCAATACTTAATGATAGTTTTGATGTAGCACTCGATAGAAGCCAGCAATGCCCTACAATAGAAGAGTTTGAAAAATATAAGAAAGAGTATCCTCTAGGCGGCATGCCTTATGCCCTACCGGCACTCTCAGTAACTGAACATGATCAATTAACTGATTGGATAGCTCGTGGTGCTATCATGCCAGACTCGCTGCCACCAACTGCTCAAGAACAACAAATGATCAATCGCTGGGAGAGTTTATTAAATGGTAGCTCAGCTAAAGAGCAGTTGATTGCTCGTTATTTATTTGAACACTTATATTTAGCCAATTTATACTTCGATAAAGCTCAATCGAGTTACTTTAAACTCGTTCGTTCGAGCACGCCCAGTGGTGAAAAAATAGCGGTTATTACTACTCGTCGTCCCTTCGATTCACCTTTTGCTGATGGCAGCACTGTAGCTATTGTCAATAAACCACAAGTTTACTACCGACTGATTAAGCATAACGATACCATTATTGCCAAGCGCCACATGCCCTACCCGTTTGGTGAAACTAAATTGGCGCGTATTTCAGAACTTTTCTATCAACCTGATTACCCAGTAACTACCTTGCCTGATTACCAATTGGCAAACGCTTCTAATCCCTTTAAAACTTTTCAGGCAATCCCAGATAAAGCACGCTATCAGTTTTTATTAGACCAAGCGCAGTTCTCTATTATGAATTTTATCAAAGGACCTGTTTGTCGTGGGCAAATTGCGCTCAATGTGATTGAAGATAACTTTTGGGTATTTTTCCTCAGCCCTGATAATTTCGATCATTACCCTAGCGAACAATTCATTAAAGCCAATACAGAGTTATTACAATTACCAGCAGGTACCAGCGATAAAACCGTGTCATTACTTTACTGGCGACAATATGCTAAAAGCCAGCAAGAGTATGTGAAAAATAAGTTAGCTTATGTAAAAAACCTTAATTTGCAGCCAAATCAGCTAAACCTTGATTTAATTTGGTCAGGTAAAGGAAATCCGAATGCAAGTCTAACTGTTTTCAGACACTTTGATAGCTGTCTCTTATACACATCTCCGAGCCCACGAGACCGTACTAGATCTCGT
>CAJXRC010000215.1 GCA_913058405.1 uncultured Colwellia sp.
GCGTCAGATGTGTATAAGAGACAGGTATATGATGTTTTTAATAAGGATAACTATGAAAAATATAATGACTGTTTTGATAATTACTTTGGCTTTGTTGAATTCGAAAGTTTCTGCCAAGCATTATGACGTTAAATTGCTGACTACCGATGATAAAGGTCAAAACATGGTTATGTCACCTGGTTTTTTGAAGATATCTCCCGGTGATACTGTAACTTTTTCGCCTTCAGACCCTTCACATAATGTTGAGTCTGTTTCTATTCCTAAACAAGTAAAATCATTCACGAGTAAAATGGGTCAACAGTTTACTCATACTTTTGATCAGCAAGGGGTTTATCTTTATAAGTGTACA
Organism: uncultured Colwellia sp.; assembly: GCA_913058405.1. GTDB lineage: Bacteria > Pseudomonadota > Gammaproteobacteria > Enterobacterales > Alteromonadaceae > Colwellia. The sequence continues at coordinate 350 of CAJXRC010000215.1, forward strand.
CCGCATTTTGTACTCGGCATGTTAGGTGTTATTCAGGTAGGCGCTGCCCAAAACTTGCCTATGGTAATGAAAGATTGGTCAGCGATGAGTGCAGGTGTCGCGATGAACAAAGACCGCGTTAACGCCTATCTATCCCAAGTGAAGTAGGAAAGAAGCAATGAGACATTCTCAATGGCAGTCATTGTTAAAAAGCGGTAACAACTGCTTTGATCATCAGCAATTGGATGAGGCTGAGACATTTTATCTACAGGCGTATGATTTGCTGAGCGAAGCGCGTGGTGATGATCCCCATTCGTCCGAATTATTGATGGCTTGGATATGCACTTGTCATAATTTAACGTCATTATACGAAGTACTTGGCTACTTAGATTTGTCGTTAGAGTATTTAATGATCCCTCATGAATATTTAATGAAAATTTCTGAAGCTAATTACTTAAATGATGATATGAAATTGACCGCATTTAAAGGGATTAACATAACGCTACCAGCAATCATATTGTTCACAAATAATCACGCTGACTGTGACGGGTGCCGCTTACAGCTTCCATCGTTACAAAAAGTCATGGGACAAGAGACATCTTCTATTCACTAGTAACTTTATAAAGTTTTGCTCATTAAGGCCAGGATCATAATTGACTCTGACTTGGAGTGAATCTCATGGAATTTATGAGAGTTAAACTGATAACTAACGACCAAAATTTAAACGGAGTGATTATGTTATTTACGTGGGAACCACTGATCTAATGAACTTATCGATAAGACTTTTCCTTGCCAAGCAGCATTCAATAAAACTGCGGGCATTATTGCCAAATTATCGGCGAATGATACTACCCATTATTATCTGTGTATTACTAACTCAAGCACAAACTCAAGATATTACCGTAAGAGTTCTTTCGGATGCATTTTGGCAAGTGGCTGTATTTGTAGCCATGACATTGACTCTCTATCATTTATTTGCAGATAAAATTAGTTATCTATATACCAATGCTAAAGGTGAAACTAAACCATTTCGTGAAATTGTAACGGCAAGCTTGATGGGTGTTCTACCCGGGTGTGGCGGTGCCATTGTCGTTATTACACAATACGTCAGTGGTCATATGAGCTTTGGTGCGGTTACTGCAGTGTTGACGTCAACTATGGGAGATGCGGCGTTTTTATTATTAGCAGCAGAGCCCACTACCGGCATCTTTTTACTGATGTTGTCTTTTGCCGTTGGGATAATCTCTGGCACTGTTGTAAATTGCATTCATGGTCCAGAGTTTTTGCGTAATACGGTCGTCTCACGAGATATTGAATCAAGCATATCAGCAAGTAAATTAACGATTCCAAAGCGTTTAAAATACCAAGGTATATTATGGCAGTGGCTCATGGTACCTGGCGCTATTGTTGGTTTGCTTATGGCTGGTCAAATAGATGTTGCAGCAATGTTTAACATTAGTGAAACAACACTAAAATTAGTGGGTGCTATCATCACTTTAGGGTTTATATTTCTCTGGGCAGCAACATGTGAAGTCACAAATTATGAATCTATTATTTCAGAAGATAAAAAAGCAAAACAAAATAAAGTTTTTCAAAAAGTAGCACTTGATACCAATTTTGTAACTAGCTGGGTTGTCGTGGCATTTTTACTCTTTGAATTAGCAATGTTGTACGGTGATTTTAAACTTGAAAACTTATTTCAACAGTTCACTGCTTTTGCACCTGTCGCTGGTGTTATTATTGGTATGATCCCTGGGTGTGGACCGCAAATTATTACCACTTCTTTATATTTATCGGGTGCCATACCGCTATCCGCACAAATAGGCAATGCAATTAGTAATGATGGCGATGCTTTGTTTCCTGCTATCGCTTTGTCACCTAAAGTGGCGTTTGTTGCTACCGTCTATTCGTCGATTCCAGCATTATTAACTGCGTATGGTTACTACTGGTTGTTTGAGTAAATTTACGCTGCGCACATTTAAAATGTTTACTTAGTGGTAATCTAAACTGACTATCTTTTGTTACAGGCGGCAATTGGATGAACAACAGCTTTGGTAATTTTACCATATTGAAGTTTAACGAGAGCTTGGTTGACATAGCCAGTAAATTGTCGTGCTCTCCACTGAGTTAATAAAGCAGAATCCGTGGTTAAATTAATGATTAGCCCGGTTGATTTTTGCGCTTTAACTTTATTCTTACCATAGATATTGTCATTAGTATTCTCGGTGGGTACATCGCTAGCAAAGCTTTTTTCACGAGTTGCCGCCGCAATACAAATTCGATTTTCTGTGGCGCGAGATAATAAGCTGTAATCAACCTCACATGGCTCTTGAATATCAAAAGGTACCAATAACAATTGGATACCATTTAACGCTGACACCTCAACCATTTCAGGAATGTTGGCGTCATCGGCCGTTAGCATAGCAACGGTTATATTTCCTTGCTCTAAGGGTAATTCAATAACCGTTAATTCATTCCCAAGTGCAGTCCATTGGTATCTTTGGCAAAAATGTAATTGCTGCTGTGTGGCAAATAAACCATCTTGGTTAATTATCACTGCCTGATGAATGCCATCAAGTAGTAAACTAGTACATAAATATTGAAAAGGTCTAAGCACAGAACTAACTTGTTCAATTAGCGTTTTGCTCAAACACTATATCTGCTTTCTTTGTTCCACATCATGAGTGATTGTTTTATCTGAGATAAAGAATAACTCAGGTAATTGAATAACGTCTGTAAGATTATTTTCAATGTAATGACAAACATCGTCAATGGCTTGCTCATTAGACTTATAGGTTGCAAATATCGCCACGTTGGCTGTTGCTGGTACCTTCTTTGACTTTTCAGACTCTAGCGCTGCTTTTATGTGATTTGTTTGCTTTATGGCAGCAGTTAGCTCTTGATATAGCTCTGGACGTAGTTGTTCTTTATAAGCGGTACCATCGGGGCGAGTTTTGCTGTTAAGTCCTACCTCTGTGCTTATTCTATTGTCATCTACATCGCCCAATAAATCTATGTCAGCAAAAGTAAAACCTTCATCATTATTATTTATTTTTGCCAGTACCTTACCGTCTGCAGAGAGTATTTGGCTTCGACCAGCACCGATGTCAGTTTCTTCAAAATTTTCTTGAGTTTGTTCGGATAGTATTAACGGAGTAATTTTATTTGCAGTCGCTAAAAAGACGTTATTTTCGAAAGCTCGGGTAGGATCATGCAAACTGCTTTGGTCTATAGTGACCGTACTTATTGAATTACACAGCAATTGTGCACCATTTAAGGCTAATTTTCGTGACGGCTCGAAAGTCATGCTATCGTTTCCAACTAGCAGTCCGAGTTGTCCAAACGGGGTCGTTACTACTGTAGATTCACTTCTCAGACTAGTGAAAAACTCACTTTCATGCTCAGTTAATGCTTGTTTGTCCGTTTGATTAATGAGTTCACCTAACGGAGAAAATAAACATGAAGTCACACTTATATTTGATTTAACCGAACTGTCTGGTTTTATTCCTATAGGGCTGCGAGTAATGTCTCGTCGTAACGTGACATTGGCCACAATATAACAATTATGCTTTTTCGCTTGCTGGGCAATTTTTTGTAAAAACTCTCCATCAAGGAGTAAAGCTTCATCCCATGCTTGGTTATGGTCAACATATCCTAGAGGCGTAATTCCAACCAGTGCAGTAGAAAATTGTGAATTACAATATTCGGGAAGAACTATCAATGCCGGCTCACATGATGCAGCCTCATTTATCATGCGAATGCAGCTTGCTTGGTTTTCTTGAAGATTTGAAGAGGTGGCAAACTGAGAAACGGCTACTCGCATGATGTTTATTTTCCAGATAACTTATAATGATTTGAATTGTGCAATATGAAAGCAGGGTGCTTTACGAGGGGATTTTACATTAAAAAGGTATGATTGAGACTATTTTAATATATTTTTTATGTTGTAAGTAAAGCCTGTTGATCTTTCCTACAAAATTGATAATCAACAGACTTTAAAAGCAAACAATAGCGCATGAAATTTGTCTCATACACTGCGTTCAATCACTAACCTTTACAGGTAATCCAAACTACACCGTCTTCGCTACATTCAAAGAGGAAAGTATTGTCTTCTTGTCGAATTGATTTGACCCAGTTATTTTCATTGTTTTTATCGATAACAATGTTGTCGTACTCTAGGCGTTTTCGCCAATAGTCAGTATCTACAAGCACATCTTGCTCCCAACCTATAGCAAAGGAAGACATGTGACTGATTAACTCTGTCGCCACTAACATTTCACCTTTGTCTTTAATATTAATCCAATCCGGCAGTGCGGTGAATTCTGCGTTTTGTTCTCTAAAATACAATTCCGTAGAATACGTTGTATTTTCCTCAGTAAATCGGAATGAATAATAGCGCTCATATGGACTGTCAAAATTATCGTTTGAACATTCTTCTATTGTTGCAAATGAGACAGTGGATACATTATTGCCTAATTCGTAATGTACACCGCTTTGTTCAAAGCTTATACGTTCAACATTGCCACAACGATAAGAGTTGTCATCGTTACGATAAGTGTCTTTTCGAATACTTAACAAACCTTTAAGATCTTGGTCGCCCCAAGGTTGTTCAATTTCGTGAAACTTAGATAAAATTACATCAACCTTCGACAAAGAACCGTCGTTAGTAAGTTTTACAAATTCTGATAAATTTTCTGTTTCAAGGAAAATAATTTCGTCACGATACCATGCATCGGTAAATCCCAGATCTTTGTCTCTCGCTGCATCTTGGTAAATAGTAACGCGGACTTCTTCGGCATCAGGATGAGCTTTTTCAAGTTTTTCTTTATACTTATACGATGCTTTCAAACCTTTGACGATTGATTGAGCGTGGTCATAAGTATCACTGTCCTTAGAAGCGATAAAGTCAGAATAGATTTGCTCTTCAGAAAGGTTGTAATGCTGAACTAGATTAAGCATCACGCTTCCAATTTCGTTTTTTATCTCGCTACGCAGTACACTATCTTGTTTCAGTTTTTCGCATGTTAAATTTCCTTTGCTACTTCCTTTAAGCTGGCGTCTTAGTTGTCCCCAAATGACAGTTGTTAGCGGTGAAATATTGCGGATATCATTATCGGATATTGCTTCGATAGATGGTGGGAACGACATTTGGTAAGCTTCAGTAACTTCACCTAAATCAAGATCCATGGCGCCTACAGGAACATCAACATAAGTAGTTGAATATGGAACACATGCTGCTTGTTCTTCAGAGAATTCAAAGTTGTAATCTCCTGATTCGCCAGAGAAGGTAGACGGTTCAGTTTGTTGATCAAACTTTCCATCTCCATCAAAGTCTAGCCACACGGTTGCGCCAACGACATAGCCATCAATGACCTTACCGCTAGTTTTTATTACAACAGGTATGTCGGTTGTTACTTCAGGGTTTAGTGGTACTGGTTTCACTACTGGTAAAGGCTCTACTGCTGGCTCTGGTGTAAGTAGACTCTCTGGAGTATCTGAGCCACCGCCACAAGCTGTAAGTGAGAGTGTCAGCATTGATGAGATGATGAGTTTATTATTGTTATTTATCATGAATGATTGTCCCTTTCAAAATACATTCCTTAAAACAGGCTGCCGTTCGCAACGTTGTTTTGTGTAAGCACAAGACCTTAATCTTTTTAGATAGTTAGGTCAACAATACCAATAAACCTTACGTAGAAAAGTCTGTAAGTTGAATAGTCATTTTAAAGACATTTCAAGCTCACCTTTTTATTGAGATATAATTTACTCTTAAGGTATAAAAAGCTTATTACGTTTCCCTTCAGGGTTATAATAATTTATACATGCAATATATTCGGATATTGCATACCTATCAAATTGTTTTTTATATAAAATTATTCTCTTAAATTGCCTATAATTCAGAAAAGAGTTCAATGAAAACAACAGAAGCTTTTGTTAAAAACTATGTAAAAAAAGATATAGATTCAATTTTTAATATATTGATTAGAGCACAAGTAGGTAGTCGTCTTGATTTTCAATTTTTACTCGGTACGGGTGGGAGAATCACAACCGAATTGGTTGGTCTTACTAAAGGTCATTTTGTGATACTTAAAATATCGGCGTTTCCAGCTAAAGTTGACTTTTCTAGTTTTAAAGCAAGTGCATTAGGTATTGTGCGTTTACTCCTTGAGGGAGATGATGGTATCTGTGTCGCTTTTCGGACAGAAATAATCTCTACGATCACTTTTCCTTCGAAACTAATTTTTTTAAAGTTCCCAACACAAATTCAAACTCGTGGACTACGAAATCACAATAGAATCCCACTCAATGTACCTGCTAGCATTAAACTTAAAAAAAGTAACAGCAGTATGTCCGATATTTCGGGTAAGTTAATTGACTTGTCAGATAATGGTTGTAGGTTTCAGTGTGGTGTTGATAAGAATTTGACAACAGAAATAAAATCAAATGTTGATTTAACTTTCACTTTAGAAACAGGTAAGAGCGTAGAAACTTCAGGGATAATAAAAAATATTAAACTAATAAATAACCATTATCATATTGGTATTCAATTTGCAGTTTTAGGGGAGGGGGCGTCTTTCATTTTGAATAATCATAAATTATAACGCCCCGTCTATCAGTCAATCTATGCCTCAGTTAAATAATATTAGGCTCAAGCATATTTAAAAAGATTAACTTATCAGTTAGGGGGACATCAATTGATGTTAGAGATTAACAGTGAATGAAATTAACTTCATTCACTGTACGTAGTATTTATGGCTTATATATATGAAAGTTTATCCACATTTCATATAAACCAAAAGATGCTGGACTAATAACTATCGTATTGATGAGTTTATTCACTATTTTGCATTACATCGTCAGTAAAGTCAGTTGGCCAAAATTTATAACCTTGTACTGTTGCTTGTGCTGCTGCGCCCCATAATGCGGATTGATATATTCTTACACCATCAACATCATAAGAAGTGTTCGCTGCGGCTTGTCCACCTTCCTCTTCGTGTTTTGCACTAGCCTCAGCTCTTGCTCCAGCATCCCAACCTTCCTCTTTAAAACGTCTCAAAGCCTCAGCACTACTATAAGCATAAACGAATGCTACCGATTTAAAACCAATACCAACACCAACACCTAACGATGCAAAACGATAAAACTCTGACTTACCATTCTCTTTAAGGACACAAACGCCACCACCAGAAGACGCAGCAAATAAATAACTATCACTGCCGGTACAAATCAAATAACCTAAACTATTATTCAATGCGCTTTTGGCTGTTGGATGGTCCTCATAAATTTGTTGTAGCGCTTCGGATGTTTCTTTAACGGCATTTTTCTTTTTATCCGCGGGGGTATTACCTGTAGCACAACCCAGTAATAAACTGGTTGTCACGCCTGCCAAAATAATATTTTTTATTGTCATTTGTTATCCCTAAAGAATTAATTGTAAATGAGTTTTCTAGTGTTATTTTTCAAATAACTCAGTTATTCAATATAGGAGTAATTCATTAATAAATAAAATTTTTATACGTCATTTTTGATTTTGTCGTGAACTGACAAATCTTAAAGATGCAAAATACATAGTGTAGATTGTAAAGAGGGCATGTTTACCTGTGGTAATTATCACTATTAAGAATGTTTATATGACAACTTATGAGCAAAATGCTCTTTAAATGTACTTATATACCTGTCTCTTATACACATCTCCGAGCCCACGAGACCGTACTAGATCTCG
>CAJXRC010000216.1 GCA_913058405.1 uncultured Colwellia sp.
GATCTACACTATCCTCTTCGTCGGCAGCGTCAGATGTGTATAAGAGACAGGGAAAACATTATGAGTCAGCAATTAGACTTAATAGAAGACGATATTCAAGCTTATTTAAAGCAACATGAAAACAAAGAATTAGTACGTTTCTTAACGTGCGGTAGTGTAGATGATGGCAAAAGCACCCTAATAGGTCGTTTATTACATGACTCAAAAATGATCTTCGAAGATCAGCTTGCTGCTATCGAAAAAGATTCTAAAAAGTCAGGTACTACTGGCGAAGCCATTGATTTAGCGTTATTGGTTGATGGTTTACAGTCAGAACGTGAACAAGGCATCACTATTGATGTGGCATACCGTTATTTTGCAACAGATAAGCGTAAGTTTATTATCGCTGACACCCCAGGCCATGAACAGTATACCCGTAACATGGCTACTGGTGCTTCGACCTGTGATATCGCGATTATCTTGATTGATGCGCGTTATGGTGTGCAGACGCAAACGCGTCGTCACTCGTTTATTTGCTCATTGTTGGGTATCAAACATATTGTTGTTGCAGTAAACAAAATGGATTTGGTTGATTACTCGCAAGAGCGCTATCAAGAAATCAAAAAAGAGTACCGTGAATTTGCCGAATCGTTAGAATTTTCTGATGTGCGTTTTGTACCAATGTCAGCCCTTAATGGCGATAACGTGGTAGAAGAAAGCGAAAACATGCCATGGTACCCAGGCGCAACCTTGATGAAGTTGCTCAACACTATTGATGTTAAAACACAGGAAGAATTCACTCAACTTCGCTTCCAAGTGCAATATGTTAATCGACCTAATCTCGATTTTCGTGGTTTTGCAGGCACGCTGGCATCGGGCCATGTACTTGTAGGCGATACCATTGTTGCGTTGCCATCAGGCAAAGAAAGCGTAGTAAAAGAAATTGTTACGTTTGATGGCAATTTAGAGCGTGCAGATAAAGGCATGGCAGTAACGTTAACCCTTGAAGATGAAATTGATATTAGCCGCGGTGAAATCATTGTTAAAAAGGGTTGTTTACCTGTATCAGCAAAAGAGTTTAGTGCAACCGTTGTTTGGATGCATGAAAACGAACTTGAGCCGGGTCGTGAGTACTTTATCAAGCACGGTAGCAAAATGACCACAGGTCATGCCCAAAACATTGTCAGCAAATATGATGTTAATACCATGGAAAGTTTATCTAGCTCGCAACTAGCGATTAATGACATCGGTATTGTTAATTTTGTCGCAGGCGAAACCTTACATTTTGATGCCTATGAAGACAATCAAGGCACAGGTGCTTTCATTATCATCGATAGACTCAGTAATGTAACGGTCGGTGCAGGTATGATAAACCATGCTATCGATGAAAAAACGCATGAGTATTCAGCGTTTGAATTAGAGTTGAATGCTTTAGTTCGCAAGCAGTTCCCACACTGGGGTGCACGCGATATTACTAAATAGCCCAAAGCGCGAACAAGTTCCCGCCTACGAGTTAAATGATTTGTAGGCGGAATTTTAATCGCATTAGGGGGCTTTGAGGCTGTAAAGTTAGCGCTTTATAGCCTTTTTATTTTGTAAAGAATTTGTCACGCGTGTAAGTTTTTTAGGTATGGATTTAATATGACAATAGAACAGTGGTTGATGATAGGTGTGTTTTTGGCCACTTTTATCAGCTTAGTTAAATACAGCCATGTACCAGAGCGAGTTTTCTCTGTGACGGTATTGTTGTGTTTAGCGCTGTCATTTGTCAGCGTTGATGACATTTTAACCAACGCTGTTAACCCAGGTCTTGTTACCCTAGTATTGTTGGTGCTGTGTTCCTTTGCCTTTGAGCGGACGAGTATTTTAAGGCGTTTATCTGCCGGCGTTTTTAATGGTTCAAAAGTAAAATCGACCTTACGGTTATTACTCGGTACGGCTTTAGCTTCGGCCATTATGAGCAATACTGCTGTTGTGGCAACACTCATTAATACTGTGAAAAAAAATAACCTTATTAATGCGGGAAAATTATTATTACCCTTATCATTTGCGGCAATTTTAGGTGGAACACTGACCTTAGTGGGCACTTCTACCAACCTTATTGTTAACAGCTTATTGATTAAGCAAGGTCATCAAGGATTTGGCTTCTTTGACTTTACCTTAATTGGTCTAGCAGCATTTATTTTATGCTTATTTGTCATTCTAATTCGCAGTCGTTCTTTACCTACATTGGTTGATGATGAACTAGCCACCAATGACTATTTACTTGAAGCTGAAGTTGCCACCTCGTCCACCTTAATTGGTAAAAGTATAGAAGATAATGGTCTGAGAAATTTAGATTCATTATTTTTAGTCGAAATAGTTCGTCAAGGTAGATTAATTTCGCCGGTTTGCCCAGAAGAGCGCGTACTTGCTAAAGACAAACTGATTTTTAGTGGTGACATCTCAAAGGTAAAGACATTACAGCAATTTGATGGTTTGAATTTGTATGCCGAGCAAGATGATTTATTACGGGATAACTTAACAGAAGTGCTGGTTAAAGCTGATTCAACTATTGCAGGGAAAACGTTAAAAAAAGCCGGCTTTCGCGCGCGCTTTGATGCTGCCGTTGTAGCGGTACGTCGAGAAGGCTCTGCTTTATCGGGTAAATTAGGCGACATTGTCTTACAGCCCGGGGATTTTCTGGTCTTAGCGGTTGGGCAAGATTTTACCACCAGACCTAATTTATCTAAAAACTTTTACATATTATCAGGTCATCAAGCTGACAATATGCTCAGTGGTTGGCGAGATTACACCACGGTTTGGGGTTTTATCACCAGTATCCTAGTGTCAGTTTTTACGCCATTACCCTTAATTAGCTGTTTATTTATCTATTTGGCTTTTTTAATTTTCAGTGATTCACTCTCAGTTAATGAAATAAAACGCCGATTCCCCTTAGAAATTTGGATGATAGTGTTGGGCGCGTTAACCTTAGCGTCGGCCATTGAAAATACCGGTATTGCTTTGATGTTAGCACAAAACATTGAAGGCTTTTTACACGGTCAAAGTATTTATATTGCTTTTGTTATTATTTTTCTTTTAACATTAATAATGACAGAGCTCATCACCAATAGCGCTGCAGCGGCCTTAGCTTTTCCCATTGCTTATAACATTGCCTTAGGCCTTGGCGTAGACCCAACGCCTTTTGTCATGGCGGTTGCTTTTGCTGCAAGTGGTAGCTTTATCAGTCCTTATGGTTACCAAACCAATGTGATGGTGTATAACGCGGGTAATTATCAATTAAAGGACTTTGTCCGTTTTGGTTTACCTATTTCACTGATTTATAGCGCAACGGTAATTTTGGTTATTCCCATTGTTTATCCGTTTTAATTTTCCTGTTAACTTGGTCGTTAATTAATTTACATAGCCTAACTTATGTAACTTAATGAGTGATCTTGATTACACTTCAATAAAGAGCTTATCTAGTATGACAACTACGAGTATGAAAACAGAGAACACTGTGTGGCATAACCAACAAATCAGCAAAGAACAGCGCGCAGAGCTCAAACAACAAAAGCCAGCGTTACTTTGGTATACCGGTTTAAGTGGCTCGGGTAAGTCTACCGTAGCCAATGCTGTTGATGCCTTGTTGTTTAAGCTTGGTTGTCATAGTTATTTACTCGATGGCGATAATGTACGTCATGGTCTTAATGGTGACCTAGGTTTTAGTGATGAAGCGCGCATTGAAAATATTCGTCGTATTTCAGAAGTCGCTAAATTATTCCTTGATGCTGGCCTCATCGTGTCAACCGCGTTTATCTCTCCTTTTGCTAGTGATAGAGCGTTAGCCAAAGCTAAGCTTGAAGAGGGCGAATTTATTGAAGTATTTATCGATACCCCTATCAGTGTGTGCGAACAGCGAGATCCTAAAGGATTATACAAAAAGGCAAGAGCCGGTGAGATAAAAGATTTTACAGGAATTGACTCAACTTATGATGTACCTACTTTGCCAGAAATTCACGTAAAAACGGCAGAGCAATCTGTTGAGCAATGCGCTGAGCAAATTGTTGGTTACTTATTATCAAAAGGCTTTATTAGTGAAGCGACGTTAGGCTAATTATTAGTTAACTATCAGTCATTTATTAATTAACTACTTTAAACTGAAAAAGTCAGGGATATTTACCATGCATTATGATGTGTTTAATGGCGATGCCGACGGCATTATTGCCTTACTCCAGTTACGTTTAGCCGCGCCTAAAGATTCAACATTAATTACAGGTGTTAAGCGAGACATCAGCTTGCTTAAACAAGTTGATGTAAATAAAGCAACAGCAGTCACTGTGTTAGACATTTCATTGGAAAAGAATAATCAAGCGCTTCAGGCGCTTCTCAATAATCAAATTGACGTGTTTTATGTTGACCACCATAGAACTGGTGATATTCCAAAATCAAATAAACTCACAACATTACTTAATACAGATGCAAATACTTGTACTAGTTTGTTAGTTAATGATTTTTTAAAAGGCCAATATAGTTATTGGGCAGTTGCTGCCGCTTTTGGCGATAATATGCATGTGAGTGCCAGCGACTTAGCACAGAAAGTAGGTTTATCGAAAGTGCAGCAAAATCTGCTCAATGAGTTAGGTACTTATATTAATTATAATGGTTATGGACAAGAATTAAGTGATTTACACTTTCATCCAGCAGCGTTATACCAGTCATTACTCGAATACCCAGACCCATTTGTATTAATTAATCAAGAAAACTCTATTTTTAGTCAGCTGAAATCGGCTTATTTATCTGATATGGCTAAAGCGCGCGCTGCAGATGTTTTGAGTGATAATGACATTGTAAAAACCATAGTGCTGGAAGATGCTGCTTGGTCTCGTAGAGTTAGTGGTGTTTTTGGTAACGATTTAGCCAACCAAACACCTGATAAAGCTCACATAGTTATTACGCTTAATTCCTTAGAAATCGGGTCTGAGAAGAAAAATGAAGGTCAAAAGGAACAAAGCTATACTTTAAGTTTACGTGCTCCGCTAAATAATAAACAGGGCGCCGGCGATATTTGTGCTCAGTTTCCAACAGGTGGTGGCAGAGCAGCCGCAGCAGGCGTTAATGTTCTACCTAAGAGTAGAGTAGATGAATTTATAAAGCATGTTGAGCGTTACTATCGAGGCTAGAATAAAAACTTAATATTAGAACTTATTAACAAAAATAGAAATTAGTATCAAAGTCAAAAACTAAGCGCTAAAATAGTTGGTATCAAGCTGGACGGTTTTAGTAGATGTTAGCGATCTAATGCAAAAAACTTCAGTTAATTCGAGAAAATAGTAGGGATATAATGAGTTTATTAATCACAGGCGGTACGGGTTATATTGGTAGTCATACCGTTGTTGAGTTATTGCAAAGTACCAATGCTCAAAATATTGTAATTGTTGATAATTTATCTAATTCATCAACTAAAGTGCTTGAACGTATTGAACAAATCACCAATAAAAAAGTTACCTTTATTAAAGCGGATGTTTGTGATGAAAATGCGCTAGAGCAGGTTTTTAGTCAGCATAAGATAGACGCGGTAATTCATTTTGCTGGGTTAAAAGCGGTTGGTGAGTCGACAGAAATCCCATTAGCGTATTATCAAAATAATGTGTCAGGTACGATTACGTTATTACGAGTTATGGCAAAATATCAAGTAAAGAACCTAGTTTTTAGCTCTTCAGCTACCGTTTATGGCAATAACATTTCACCGTTGAATGAAACTATGGCTACTTCAGCGACTAACCCTTATGGTCAAACTAAGCTAATGGTTGAACATGTTCTCTTTGATTTAGCTAAAAGTGATTCATCTTGGTCTATTGCTTGTTTACGTTATTTTAATCCTATTGGCGCTCACCAATCAGGATTAATTGGTGAGAATCCTAATGGTATTCCTAATAATTTGTTACCTTATGTAGCACAAGTTGCTGTAGGGCGTTTAGCGCAATTACAAGTTTTTGGCGATGATTATGATACGCAAGATGGCACTGGGGTACGCGATTATATTCATGTAGTCGATTTAGCTCAAGGCCATGTGAAAGCGTTAGAAAGTCTAGGGCATGCTAAAGGTACAGTGAAAGGTTGTCAGGCAATTAACTTAGGTACAGGCAACGGTACATCGGTTTTAGAAATAGTTAATACCTTTAAAGACATTAGTAAACAAGATATTCCTTATCAAATAGTGCCACGCAGAGCTGGTGATTTAGCTACTGTGTATGCTGATGCTACTTTAGCGAATGAACTTTTGGATTGGCAAGCTAAACTCGATTTAACTGCCATGATTCAAGATACTTGGCGTTGGCAGTCTGAAAACCCAAATGGCTTTTAAATCTAATTAAAGCTAACGTATTGAATGATATAAAATAGTACTAACAAAGACCAATGGCTGACACCATAGGTCTTTTTTTTTGCTTTAATTACTGATCACTTTTATCAGCAGGGGGCTTTTTTAGGGTAAGTAAATATAGCAAGTAGCAACAGCTAAAGAGTAATCCACCTACAGCTCCCCATAAATGGGCATCGATTGCGACATTAGCATTAATTAACGTCGATACTTGCTCGCTTGCGCCGTAAAATTGTTCATGTGCTATTTTTAGCCAAACTCCGATAAATAATAAGTAGCCAGTTTTTTCCTTATGTCGGATGTCCATGATGGCACCAAAAATAAAAATACCGTGCAAAACACCTGAAAGCCCAACATATTGATGAATTTCAGGTGAAAAATAAAACATTCCAGCACTGCAAATTAACGCTGATGTGATGAAGAGTAAACTGTAGCTTTTTACATGATAGAAATGACCATGCAAAGCCCACAAAAGTACTAATGCGGCTAAGTTTAATAATAGGTGTATACCATTGGTGTGAAAAAAGTGTCCAGTGAAAGTCCGCCATAACTCACCTTGGCTAATCAATTGATATTGATAAACGAAAAGCTCACTAACCGCATCATTGAAAAAATAGCCGAGAATAGAGAGGATAGCGATGATCGCAACCATCATGCTGTGCTGTTTTTTTAGAGGTATATTTTTAAATGTTAATGTCATGCGCTTAAATATTAGTCATTGAATGTCAGTAGCTAAAAATTATCAGTTAGTGATTTATAAAAGAGTAATAAAGTATACAATGACTGCTTTATTAATTGCGTTTTATTTTACTATTCTATGTCTCGAACACTTTGCCCTTGTTGTCAGCGGCCAAAAAAAGCTTGTATTTGTACTTTTATCACAGACATCTCGAATGATATTCATCTTGTGGTACTTCAGCACCCTAGTGAAGTATCACAAACAAAAGGGACTGTTGCTTTATTAGCCAAATCATTAGAATCTTGCCAAGTTATTGTCGGTGAGAATTTTGATGAGGAAGCTTGTTTCGTAGAAATGATGGAGCAGTATCAACTCGTTTTACTTTATCCTGGTGAGCAAGCACAAACCCTTGATAAAAACCTAGTCATGCGATTGACTACTCTCGATAAAACTAAACTTGATGCTAAACCCCTATGTTTAGTTATTCTTGATGGTACCTGGAAAAAAGCTTATCGCATGTTTATGCTGTCAACAAAGTTACAACAAATACCGCAAGCATGCCTACCTGATTATTTAGCGAATGCGGGTAAATATCTCATAAGAAAAGTAGCAAAAAAAAATGCCTTATCTAGTTTAGAAGCAAGCTGTTATGCTCTAGCAATTATTGAACAGTTTTATGACTCAGCGAAGCAGGGTAATGATGCTCCGTCGATTACACCTGAGCATGCAGGTAAATATCAGCCGCTACTTGAAAAATTTAAACAATTTAACCAGTTCCAATTATCTTTTAGACCTGAGAACAAATCCCTTAAGGAAACTTGATGAATCATCATTCATTTTTATTACGACTTTCTACACTCGCATTTATTGTTGCTCACCTTTTAATAAGCCAGACAGCGCTGGCGAAACGTGAAATCCGTGAACCCGAAGCCGCAACGGGCTTTAATCAAAAGAAAGCTGTTTTTGCTCTGTCTCTTATACACATCTCCGAGCCCA
>CAJXRC010000217.1 GCA_913058405.1 uncultured Colwellia sp.
TACGAGATCTAGTACGGTCTCGTGGGCTCGGAGATGTGTATAAGAGACAGCATGTTAACTGACTATGTCAGCGATAAAAACTGTGTGAAATTCCTTAATACATGTTCAATTATTCAATCATCTGATCGTGCAATAAATCTTTAAAAGGTAAAAAAGAGTTGCACTTTAATGCTCAGTCAATACTATTTTTTGTTCAATTTCACGAGATAATGCCGACAGTAGTTTTATGACTTCAAAGCTTGCCGATTCCATTAAGGTTAATTTTGCAACCGCTGACTCAGTATCCCCTGCAGTAAATGCTTTTAACGCTTCAATACCTCTCAAATGCACTTGAGCATGAGGTTGTTCAATTTTTTTAAACGATTGTTGAGAAGAATATTTTTCCGCTCCTTCACCTTCATAATACCATTTTCCTAATCGACACATACAATGGTCGGCAAAGTCATCAGGTGATTTATCTGACATACCCAACATCACTTTATAAACATCAAGCTTCCATACCACATGATCCATTTTTACGGTTTGAATAAACGAATCTGAGGTTGAATTAGTAATTACGGTATACATATGCTGAGATAATTGCACAATTTTATTTGCAATGCTCTCTATAGATGAAGTGCTCGTTTTGATTTCACCACTCTTATCACCGACCTCTTGAATACCTTGAATAACATCACCCATTTGCTGGTTAACTTGTTCGATTAGGTTAGATATTTCATTAGATGCTTCAGCTGATCGTTGAGCTAAGGTTCTGACTTCGTCTGCAACAACAGCAAAACCACGGCCTTGCTCACCTGCTCTAGCTGCTTCTATTGCTGCATTTAACGCCAGTAAATTTGTTTGGTCTGAAATCCCTTTGATAATATTCACAAAATCGTTTATCCCACCTGTGACCGTTTTCAATTGGTCAACAGAGTTCGACGCATTTTGAGTATCTTTACTTATTTCTGTTGTCGACTGTATGGTTGTAGAAAGCATATCCATAATTTGGTCAAACAATTGTTGAGATGATTGAAATTGATCACGATAATCAATGAGTTCTGTAGACGTAGTGGCAAGACTCTCTCTGATTTGATCAACCAAAGTTGAAGACTGCAACCAAAGCTTATTTAAATCTTCTTGATTTCGATATCTAGTAGCAGTTTCAGACATATCATCAGTGAGCTCACAATTAGCATCATTTGCCTGTTTGAGTTCACTTTCTAGGGCTTGATTCTGTTTTTTTAATGATTCTATCTCATCTTTAAGCGACTTTATCTCTTTCTTACTCTTTGAATTAAATATCATTTACATATCTAGCTAGTCATATAGTGTATTTATTTAACCATATTGAAAATAAAATTACCTTATTGTTATTAGATAATTAACTATTTATTTGATCTATACCTATTTCGACTAAAAGTGGAATATTTGAATGAGGTTTATTATCGTATTGTAGACTGTATATGTTTATAAATTCACCTGAATGAACACATACTAATCGTACAGTTAGTCAGAGTTTCTTAACACCAACTTGCTTCATTAACAGGCGTTTTTAATTGCTCTTCAATATTAGCTAACAATACCCGATAACCCACATTGCCATAAAGTACCTGCCTGCCATTATCAATGATATAGGTAGGGCTTCCTTTTAAAGACAGCAACTTAGCTTGTTGATAATCAGCCATTAAAGCAGCTATTGCGCTGCCATCATCTATCGATTTTTTTACCTCATCTACGCTATAGCCCGCTTTTTCTATAAGCCCAAACAATACAGCTAAATGGCTAATATCTTTACCATCAATAAAAAACGCCTGACGAAATAAAAGTGCAAGCTCTATACTAACCTTTGCGCCCAGAGTTAACTCAATCCCTTTTAAAACAAGGTGTGGATTAGCCGATGAATTGGGACGAACACTTTTCCACAATTCGGTATTAATAGGCGCATCTGGATATGGGGCAGCAGCCTTTTGAATATGGTTAGAAAAACCTATGAATCCCCCCTTATCTTGCCACTGATTAGGAATTTTATTACTCGCATCACCAAATATATCAAGGTAATGGTATCGCCACTCAATTTTGTCTAATAACTTGTCATTTAGCTCTTCGTTGCGTCGCTGAGCTATCCAAGCCCAGACGCATAAAATATCACTGTAATAGTCAATTACAACAGGGGTTGTCATTTTTCACTCCGCTTTACTAAAGTTAATTTAAGATAAACTGTTACTAATTTTCTTAGTCGAACCTTGAGATGTACTTACCTAACTAACACCAAGCATTGCATATATCATCTAAACTTGAAGTGATTACTGAAACATTTAGGTAACCTACACGTTTCAATTGCTCTGCAGAAAAAATAGCCCTTGCGCCAGTCGCGCAATGCAAAAAAATAGGCTGTGTTTCATTGGGGTACCTTTGTAACATTTTCATTTCAAGTAAGCCACGCGGGATATTGATAGTGCCCTCGGCTGATTTTTCAGCATACTCACTGGGCTCACGTACATCAATAATTACGCCATCTTCTTGCTTAGCTAACAATACAGCCTCTTCAACAGTCATGATGGTTAATGATTCTCTCGCTTTTGCTATGACTTCAGGTATTGTTTTTAACATCTTCATTCCTTTATCGTTAAATATATCAATCAACTAATTTATTAATTAGTTTGGGATGAAATTAAATTTAGTTGGATCACTTATTGTTGTTTGCATTTTGACTGTTAAGCACGGCTTTTTAAACCTACTTTTTTTAAAATTGTCATCATTAAACACCATTTAGAGAAAGATGATTGTATTAAGTTAACAGCTATAAAAGCCGTAAACCATAGCCAATTTTGGGAGTAATTTACCGCTAAAAAAAGTGAGAGTAAAATCATAGTACCCGCAATTAACCGAAGTGCTTCATTGATTGTCATGACTATTTCCTTAAAGTTTCACATTTATATTCCAGTTAGCTTTACTAACTAAAGTAAAGAACACTTAATATTAGTCATTGCTAATATTAAGTATATTAGCCTTTACTAATTTAGAAAACAAGTATAAAGTAAATGCATATGATCTTATGGATGAATTTATGAATACTGAACAACAAAAACTTTTAGAGAATGCCACCGAAGTTGCCGGAATTTTAAAACAATTATCTAACCCTTATAGGTTAATGATCTTGTGCTGTTTGAGTGACAATGAACTGACTGTTGGTGATTTAAATCAACGTATTGATCTTTCACAGTCAGCGCTTTCTCAACATCTGGCCAAATTAAGGGAAAGTAATATAGTCACGACGAGACGTGAGTCTCAAACGATATTTTATCGGATTGCTAATCCTAAAATAGAAGAGTTATTACGTGTTTTACATGCAAAATTTTGTAGCGATGAACAAAGCATTTAACTTTAAGCGTAAGTTTAAGTAGTGAATTAATAATGACCATTAGAACGACTTTTACAGCCGCATTACTAAGTAAAGTACTCAATAGCAAAATCCCACTCTTTATTTTGATATTGTCAATTCTCGCCGGTTTAGTGGCACTTAATTTTACGCCGCGAGAAGAAGAGCCACAAATTGTTGTACCGATGATCGATGTTATCGTTGATGCTCCAGGCATTAACGCCAAGCAAGTAGAACGCCTAATTACCACACCACTTGAAAAGTTATTAGCACAAGTCAAAGGCGTAGAACACGTTTATTCAGTAAGTAACGCTAGTCAATCGGTGGTGACTCTGCGGTTTACTGTCGGTGAAAATCGTGAGCAAGCACTATTAAATACCTATAATAAGTTACATGCTAATACGGAGAAGATCCCTGCTATTGTCAGTAATTGGCGAGTTAAGCCTATTGAAGTAGATGATGTTGCTATTGTGATGTTAGCGCTATACAGCACCGATGACGCACAGGTAGATGATTTCGCCTTGAGACGACTTGCAGAAGAAGTTTCTACTTTTTTACAAGCGATCGAAAGCACCAGTGAAGTTAATGTTGTTGGTGGTCGGGCGCGACAAATTCAAGTGAACATCGAACCTGAAAAAATGACTGCACGGCAAGTGACTGTCAATGATATTTTTAATGCTATCAAGGTCTCAAATGTACTTGAACATCACGGTAACCTTACGCTGTCACATCAATCTATATCCCTTGAAAGTGGCGATACCTATCGAGATATTAATGCGCTAAAAGAAACCCCTATTAGTGTAATCGATGGTAGTGTTATTTTATTAAAAGATATTGCCACTGTGGTTGATGGCCCCGCAGAACAAACTAGCTATACCTGGCTAGACTATACTAACAAGCAAATTAATGGATCAACTTCAGACTACCCTATGGTAACCATTAGTGTTGCCAAACAACGCGGAAGCAATGCTGTAACCGTTGCCAACGCAGTTCATGAGAAAATAGCACAATTACAATCGGCCATTTTTCCTGCCAATGTTGAAGTACAAATACTACGTGATTATGGTGCTACCGCTAACGAAAAAGTTAATGATTTAACCACCAGCCTAGCATTCGCTGTTTTTACTGTGGTCGTTTTTATCGGTGTATTCTTAGGCTGGCGATCTGCTGTAGTTGTCGGTTTGGCAGTTCCTATTTGTTACGGTATAACCTTGTCTTTAGACTTTATTTTTGGCTACACGATTAACCGAGTAACCTTGTTTGCGCTAATTTTATCACTCGGTTTGTTGGTCGATGATCCTATCACTGGAGTCGATAATATTGAGCGCTATTTGGCAAAAATTAAAGGCAAAGCTAAAACTAAAAATATACATGAAGCCATTGTTACTGCTATTAACGAGATACGTGTACCGTTAGTCATGTCTACCGTTACTATTGTTCTTGCCTTTATTCCATTGGCATTTATAACAGGCATGATGGGACCTTATATGGCGCCAATGGCTTTTAATGTCCCACTCAGTGTGATCAGTTCAACCTTAGTTGCTTTTTTAGTTACCCCTTGGCTTGCTGGAAAACTAATTAAAACTAAACCGGCCTCAACGAGTTCCTCTGAAGCCCAAAATACACCGGGGTTTCAACACTTTTATCGTAAATTACTGACCCCACTGTTAGATAATCGTGCGAAAGGAAAAGCCGTACTTGCCTTAGTATTCGTATTATTTGTACTTGCCGCTTTGTTGCCAGTAATGCGCTGGGTTCCTCTTAAATTATTACCTTTTGATAATAAAAACGAAGTTCAAGTCATTATTGATATGCCAGAAAATTCTACCCTTGAGCAAACAGCGGCGGTGGCCAAGAGAGTATCAGTAATATTACGAAAAATGCCTGAAGTAACTGCTATTGCTAGTTATGTTGGACTGCCCTCTCCTATAGACTTTAACGGTATGGTTAGGCAGTACTATCAACGTCACGCACCTTACCTTGCTGATTTAAGGGTATTACTACTTGATAAAAGCCTACGTGAACACCAATCTCATGCCATTGTATTAAGAATGCGAAAACATTTAGCGCCGTTGAATGATGAATCAACACAGAACAGCGATATTAAAATACGCGTGGTAGAAGTACCACCTGGTCCGCCAGTATTAAGTACGCTGGTCGCCGAAATATATGGCAATGAATTCACCCAGTATGACAGCTTACAACAGGCCGCGAGCATAGTTGAACAACGCCTAAAGGAAGAACCCTTTGTGGTCGATGTTGATTCCACTGTGGGCGGCGAGCAAATCAGATTACGCTTTGTAAGTGATAAAACTAAAGCTGCTCTGTCAGGTATATCAACGGCAAGTATTAATCAAACTATCGGCGTGGCAATAAAGGGAGACATTGCGGGTTATTTGCCTATTGAGAATGAAGCATCCCCACTAGCTATCAATATCAAATTGCCACTTGAACAACGCCAATCATTGAATGATTTACAACGCCTTTCTGTAAAAGGGAGAGCTGGCATAGTACAAACCAGTACACCGCAAGGCATTGATATAGCGCCCCAACCTTTAGTGTCTTTAGGTGAATTAGGCGAATTTATAGAACATACACGTGATAAACCTATATTCCATAAAGATTTAAGGCCTGTTGTTTATGTCACTGCTGATATTTCTGGTAGAACACCTGCCGAAGTGATTGCTGACATCAATAGTGACTTAGTCTTTGACCAAATTGATAGTAATACTGCTAGCAAAACTGAAAAGGGTAAAAATACTGAGCAAAGTCATTGGCAAGAACGTAGCTTCATAGCCAATGGCGGTGGTGAGACTTGGCAATTACCCGATGATATTGAGCTTTCATTTAGCGGTGAAGGTGAATGGCGTATCACGATTAGAGTCTTTCGTGATATGGGGCTAGCATTTGCATTTGCACTAACAGCCATATTTATTGTGCTACGCATCCAAACAGGGTCGGCGGCTTTATCTGGCATTATAATGTCTGCAATACCATTAACGGTTATTGGCATTATGCCGGGGTTCTTTTTATTGAATCAATTTGGTGAACGATACATTGCCGGTGCACCTGATCCAATCCTATTTACCGCTACCGCGATGATAGGCATGATTGCCTTAGCAGGCATTGTCGTAAGAAATTCATTAATATTAATTGAGTTTATTAGCCAAGCCCAGCAGCAAGGTTATTCAATCAAAGAGTCTCTAATTCAAGCAGGGGCGGTAAGAATGAGACCAGTATTACTTACTGCTGGCACAACATTATTAGGTAATTTAATAATCACCCTAGACCCTGTTTTTAGTGGACTCGCTATTGCGATTATCTTTGGCATTATCTCTTCAACCGTATTTACCTTACTTGTAGTGCCTATCGTTTACTCCTTGGTTTTTGATAATCATAATGGTGCAGATAACACATCAACAAAAGCACTAGTTAGTAAGGTTTCATCATGAATATTCCTCAAACTAAACAAGAGAAAAACATGAAAAAAGTTCTTATCCCAATGTTAGCATTGATTATATTATTACTCATGGTGGCTTGGTTAGCCGGATCGTTTAACAGTAAAGTGCTCCCTGGATTTGAAAAAGCCTCCTCCGAATCAGTTAATGCGACTACTTTCACGGTAAAGAGCAGCACAGAGAGAGTATTTGAAAGTATTGCCGCGAGTATTACGGCAAAACAAGCGACAATTATCTCTTCGAGACTGCTCGCACGAATTAATAAGATTAACGTGCGCTCTGGTGACAATGTAAAAAAAGGCGATGTGTTAATTACACTGGAGAATAATGACTTATCATCGAGCGTTATCCAAGCTAGTGAACAAATCAATGCTGTGGCAGCAAGATACACTGAGGCGCAGCAAAACTTGCTACGGGCTCAAGAGTTATTTACTAAAAAAATTGCTTCGCAGTTTGATTTAGATAAGAGCAAAGCGGACTATCAAAGTATCAAGGCAGAGCTCACCGCTGCCAAACAAAGCTTAGCTCAAGCGCAAACGACATTGAGCTATGCCACACTTCGTGCGCCCATTGATGGAAAAGTAATTGACCGTTTTGCCGAACCTGGTAACACAGCACAAGCAGGCGAGAAATTATTATCTCTCTACAATCCCCTTTCTTTACGAATAGAAGCACAAGTTCGTGAACAACTCGCACTTTCACTTGTGCAAGGAAAACGCATCACAATTGACCTACCAACGATAAAGCATACGTTAGTCGGTTTGGTAGAAGAAATAGTGCCTGCTGCAAATACGGGGTCACGTAGTTTTTTAATAAAAGTGAGCCTACCCTATCAAGAAAACTTATTACCTGGGATGTATGCCCGTTTATTAATTCCTGCAGGCCATGTACAAAAGTTATATGTGCCAGCAAGAAGTGTTTCTCATTCGGGTCAACTCGACTTTGTAAACGTGCTAATAGAGGGACAAAGTCAAAGACGTTTTGTACGACTAGGAGAAGAAACTAAGCTAGGATTTTCTTCAATTATCTCGGGCCTAACAGATGGAGATATTATTGTTATACCAATCCATCTAAAGAAGTGACCACTTAGAATGGCATTGGCGATATGAGAAAAAGCAAAATATGTGTTGATATAGTTATTCTACATC
>CAJXRC010000218.1 GCA_913058405.1 uncultured Colwellia sp.
TCTACACTATCCTCTTCGTCGGCAGCGTCAGATGTGTATAAGAGACAGATGTTATCAACATTGCCGCTTCAATAGAGTCAAGTCCACAAAGGCCACAGCCGCTTGGTCCTGCCATCGTTCTTCGTCGTTGTTTTAGTTGCTGTTGAATCCTTGCCAGCACCTGTAGATCAACTTGCCAGCCACATTCATGAGAGTGAACAACAATATCTAAAACGTCGGTGCTCGAATTAATCAAGCCTTCACTTAAGCTAAAGCCAAGAGCAAAGTCTTTTAGATGTTCTGGAGATGCCATCATGACTGCTTGGCTAATACCATTGATACTAATGGCAACCGCCACTTCAAGCAGTTGTGCTTGATGTAGCTTTTGCTTAGAAGATTCAGTAATAGGTAAGGTATCGTTCACGTGCTCTATTGCTAGATTATGCAAAATATTGGTACCTTAAACGGGAGGTGTTGATGTCGACAAATATCCAATATTTGTCGACGGTACCTAAAAGGTTTTTAATTACCACCAGCATCTTTTCGTGAACGCTCGGTATTTTCAACGAGTACGCCCAAGCCAATTTTATTAATTTCTTCCCAAACTGCTGCATCAATTTCAATACCATGTTCAACAGTATGTTCTTTGTTGCTTTCTACTTGTTTAGGACTAATAAAGTGGCTTTTACTATTTTGCAATGAAGAGGTTAAGTCTACGCGTGAGCTACAAATAATCGTCAGCGCTTGTTTGTCATTCTCATTGCTTGTTAGGTTAGTAATCCCTTCACTGTAACTAGGGTAACGTTGGCCTGAGCGAATAGCAGCAGTATGTTCGGTCACACTATCACTGCCGTTTTGCCAATAAGCTGCGGCACTAATGCCGCTACGACCACGATCAGTTAGGGCTTTAAGAATAAAAATTCTGTTATGACAGTTATGTACTGTAACTGTGGCTATGCCGCTTTCTAAGGCTTTGGCATGTGCTAGGTCTACTGCTGCCGCGATACAATTAAGCGCACTACGGTGATGAGCATCAATAGTTGCTGAGGTGCTATCTTCATAAATAACATTGCTTAATGGTTTGTTTTTATCTTCGCCAATATATGGCAAAGCTAACTTAAATTCACTCAAGCCATTTAATCCATGCTTTTCTAACCACAATACCATGTTGGCTGCATCTTCATAATTACCGACAAAGTAATCACTTGCTTCAAAGCATCTGCGCAGAGCTGCTTTTAATTCATTCATTGAAATATTCACGGAACTCTCCTATTGCTTTGGTGCTAGTGGCATAAACCAGTCGTCATTAAATGTTTGGCCAATCTCTTCTAATAGTGGCGCGCCCTGGAACATGGTATTTCGTACCCATAAACGAGAACGAGGATCAAACTTGCTTACACCAAAGAAGGCTAATTTTGCACGTAACAAATGCATAGGCAATACTTCGCGGTCTAACAAGTTGGCTTGAATATCGCCATAAACACAGCGGTTCATACCTTGAATGCGACGTACAATCCCGCGTAACTTAGGGTGCGAAACCATAAATCGAGCAGTAGTATCTTCTGGGTTTTGCACGATATATTCAATTAATTGGTTGTAGCACTTGCGAACAGCATAACCGACACCGAGTGCCATCTGTTTCTTTTTACCCTCAATATCGGCAACACTACCTAGACGAGGTTCCATTTTTTCTTCTGAACGATACCAGTAGGTTTCACGTGCGCCTTCTGCGTCGAAATCTATCGATAGTGCCCAGTCATAACGTTTTTCTATGATATCTTTAAGTTTCCCAGCAGGCATAAGTGGATCAAGGTCTAGAAACTCCTCAGCACTGTGAAAATCTTCTAATTCATCAACAAGTTCAGGGTATATTTCTAGCATGCATGACACTAACATTTCTTGCCCTTGCAATGAGCAATGTTGTTCACTGTACTCAACCAACTCGTTCCATGAATCAAAACCACTTTCAATACGACTTTTGAGACAGGCCATATCTTCAATAACGGCTTTATTGTTATTGGTTTGCCATTCATCTTCTGTCAGTGTTTCAAGTGTATGTTGTGCACTGCGGTCAATCAGTTGACTAATGGTTTCACGTACTTGTTGATTAACACTGCCAAGTGCACGGACTCGTGCTAATGCCAGTTCACGCATTTCCACCCATTGGTTAATAAGTAATGGGTGATTGACCAAATAAGGTGCCATGCCTAAACCCGTTGAATTACCTATACCAAAGTAGCGCTTTATCTCAGGTTTCATTGGATTAAATGTGTCAGGGGTTTTATGGCGAGCGATATGTTCCACTTGTAACAGGCTAAAGTTACGAAGCATTAAACATACAAACATCTCACCAGCAAATGGACGAGCAAAATCTTGATGCTTTTCTCTTACTTTTTCCCAGTCTGCCATCCCAAGTTTACCACTGCCATAAACAGCTGTGGTGCGATATAAGTAACCCACTTCAACAATTTTAGCCACGTCAGGTTGTTCACCTGCGGCAAGTTGATTGACTACATAATCAAAATTACGGGCACTGCGGTTGGCTCGAGATAAAACAAAAACACGTGCATCTACGCGACCTGCTTCTTGTTTAGGGACATTCTCGCGTAACTTTTCAATGTATTCTTGGTCAACCTTACCTTCAACTAGGGCCATAGTAAGGTCCCATTTAGTCGCGATAACACGGTCATTACGCTCGTCAGGAGAAAGGTAATCAGAAAATAGAACAAAGCTGAACAGACCATGTGGCGCTTGGACTTCATAGACAACAGTGCCGTAGCCATCATTATCGAGATTAAAAACGGAGGGTTCAATCTTCCAACGTTCACGAAATATTCGACGTACCAAAGTACGCATAAAACTTAAGCGACTTTGATGATAAGCCCCTAGGCGTTCCAATTTCATCACCTGACTTGCAGGGCGAAGGGGTAAAGAGTTCTCACCCCAAAGTGATGAGTGGATAGCTGCATTTGTTGTCATTTACTGATCCTCATTTGCTATACAAAATATGTTATCTGAATTGACTTCGATTTTCTTGTTGTTCTTGTTCTGATATAGAAGCAAACTCAAGCATTAACTCGTTGAAGCTTTAATAAATCAACGGGGATATTAAAGAAGCCTAAAAAATGACCTCACTGAATGTGATGTTATTTTTGGCCAATTCTGTTGCTTTATACAAGGCAATAAGGTCTATCAGCTGATAAGGAAAACTTATGGTAATGAGTTATTTCATTGAATAACATGACTATTATTTTTGTTTCCGCTTATGTATTTGTTTTTTATTTAGTTGAAAGGCCTTATGTTTACTAACAAGGCAATGACAGGAATCGTTGATGAACTTAGGGGACTGAAGCAATATTAAAGCTGGGGTACTTAAATGGCTACTAATAAGTTTATTTTATCATTGTATATTATTTATTAATTTTTATTATCAAAAAAGGCTTACTATAATCATTGCATATCCAACAGCGGTACATAGTAAACCGCATAAATTGATTGAGGTGCACAATGAATTCACTAACCCATGACGAAAGTAATTATTTCAACACTACTGGTTTGGAGCATAAAGAAGTGGCTGTTAGCGAAAGCAAACACCCGACTACTACCAATACACAACAGCATGTAAGAAAACATGAACAAGCACTTTGTAGCGATGTCAGTACGGCAAGTTATGTGCGTGGTTATAATTAATATTATTGAAAGATAGTATCAATTCCACTTTGATTTAGTCACAACAAATCAAGGGGGTAATGCCAGGTAGATTATTAAGGATACAGAATAAATTATTCTCACTAATAATTGCTGAAACTTTTAACTCCCGCTAAGAGAGACAAATTAATAGAGCTGATATGTTCAAAAAGTTGGCTACCAATTAACAAACCAGCAGCCCTTAGGTCCTATTCTGTTTTAAAGCGCTCAATTAACAGCTGCATTTGACTGGTAAGTTGCGTTGTATAGTTACTTTTATTAGCCGTTTCTTGAGATCCCTTAGCTGTGCGTTCAACATGCTGATTGATATTATCAACAGTACGGCGTATTTCCTCTATGCTGGCGTTTAACTCTTCAGTCGCTGCAGCTATTTGGCTATTTATATCGGTAATCTCTCCTACAGATGAGGTTATTTTTGATAAAGAGTGACCAGCTTGACCGGTGTTTTTTACACAATCAGTCGTACGATTTTTACTTTGTACTATGACATTAACAGCATCCCTAGCACCAATCTGCAGTTTCTCGATCATTTGCTGAATTTCAGACGTAGAGTCTTGTGTACGCTGAGCTAAAGTCCGAACTTCATCAGCTACCACAGCAAAACCTCGTCCTTGCTCACCGGCCCGTGCTGCTTCAATTGCTGCATTTAAGGCTAATAAATTGGTTTGGTCGGCAATGCCACGGATAACATCTAATACTGAGCCGATATTGTTGGTGTCTTGCGCAAGTTTATTGATTACCCCAGAAGCATTATCAATATCAACTTCGAGTAAGTTGATATTATTATTTGCTTGATCAACCACTTCTAAACCTTCTTTTGCTGCTTCGTCAGAAAGCTTTGCTTGTTCAAGCCCTTGCGAAGCATTAACAGCAACTTCTTGTACCGCAGGAATCATCTGCTCAATAGCAATAAGTACCTGTTCAATACCTGTTTTTTGCTCAGTTACAGACTGCTCGGTTAAATTTGCCGTGGTATTTAATTGTGCGGATGAGCTAGAAATTTCACCGATTGCACTACGCAGTTCAATTACCACTGTTTGAATATAGCTGGCGAAGAGATTAAAACCTTTGCCTAAAGAAGATAATTCATCTTGGCCGTGTTCATGTAAACGCTGACTTAAATCACCATCGCCGCCACCAATATTATTCATGGCATTAATGACATGCTCTAAGGGTTTAAATAGGGTAACTTTCATAAAAAACATCAGAGATAGCAATATTATGGCTACGATTACTTGCACGATTAAACTATTATTCAGCCAAAAATTTGCTTCTTGTTGTGAATGAAGTAAATCATCTGAGGTGCGTTTATCTAAAGCATTAAAAAACTCGTTTACAGGTGCCATTATTTTTTTGACATCTTGCTGATACGCATCACTGAACACTAATCTTAAGGCAAAATCATTGATACTTTCATTAGAGGACTTTTGGAACGGACCTTGCGCTACTTTTCCATTTTTAATGGTTTGCATTGCTTGCTCTTCTGTAGCAATCAAGGTGTTTGAGTAACTATTGGCTTTTTCCAATAAAGTAAACTCGTTTGCTGAAAAATTTAACTCTTTCATTATCTTACTTTGTTTAATGCGCTGATCTGGGTATAAATTGTTATCAACATTATTAGGACGTTCAACCTCGCCATTACGCCAGTTAACAATGTGCCAATAAGCATCCCAATATTTTTGTTCACCGGTGGCAACAAATAAACGGCAAAGGCGGGTCAAGTCTATTGAGCTTTGTCTAAACTCATCGGCGATTAAATATGAAAGGTAGCGCGTATCACTACTTAGGGTTTGATGCTTATTTTTGTTTGTAGCAATTTTTTGTGAGGTTATCGCTGTAGCGAGTAAAATAATCATTACGATCAATATCGCAGTTAGCCGAACTTTAATAGTCATTTGATAGTCCTTTAAATAATACTATTAGGGTCTGTTGAACTTTCGCGGTTAAATTTTGTTCGAGATAAAAGCGTTTTAATCGCGGCGAGTAGTGTGTAGCCTAGTCATTCTAAGCAAATACTGCTCAACAAAGAGTAAAACGGCTTTTAGCCGAATCCTTCGGACAGCGTTTGTTGGTCATTTTTACGGCGTTATTACCTTTTTATGTGGAACAACCACATGACAAAGGCTCTGCCTTGTATAAATACCCAACAAATCACTGCAAAAATAATCTCGAAAGATCAACAGACCCTAATCATAACCTACATTTAAGGATTTACCGGTAAGCCTTTTAATGTCGCTAATATGGAAATAACTTAGCAGATTTTGTATTTAGTTTTCTCTTGCTCTATAAAGCTCAGCTATAACAGCGTAGGATCAAACTACTTTAGATAAACACTTAGGTTTGCATTTTTACCAATGGGTATTAAGTGCACTAACATAAAAAATTATGCAACTAACAGCAAAAGCATCACTCACTAACGCTTTACTTATTTCGATTTGTACACCTGACTTTAAAGGTGATGAAGCAACAGAATCACTGGCAGAGCTTGCGCGTTTAGTGACTACACTCGGTTTTAAAGTAGTCGGCACTCAGTCGCAAAAGCAGAGTTCGACTAAAAAAGTTAATGTACTAGGTTTAGGAAAACTGGCAGAAATAGCGCATCTCACGGGTAATCAAGGTGAGGTTGAAGACATGGAAGAAGTTGAAGACCTCTCTGTTGGCGAAGAAACTGATAACGTTGAATTTATGGTTAATTCTTCAGATATCCCATCAGATAACCTCCCATTTGCTTGTGCTGATGTGGTGGTATTTGATTGTGATTTAAGCCCATCTCAGCTGCGTAATGTCGAGAATCAATTAGGCGTAGAGGTTTTTGACCGTACCGGCATTATCATTGAAATATTTAGTCGTCATGCCCGTACCAAAACCGCAAAATTACAGGTTGAGATTGCTCGACTTAATTATGTAGCGCCACGACTTCGTGAGACCTCATGTGGTGATAAAGAACGTCAAATGGGTAAAGGTGCTGGCGAAACTACGCTAGAGCTGAACCGCCGTGCCGTGCGTGACCAATTAGCCGAACTTAAGCGCGAATTGGTGAGTGTTCAACATGAAATGAAAGGCCGACGTACCCAACGTTCTGAGCTTTTTTGTGTTGCTTTGGTTGGTTATACCAACGCGGGCAAGTCATCAATGATGCGAGCTATTACCGGTAGTGATGTTGAAGGTGAAAATAAACTTTTTGCGACGCTTGATACTACGGTTCGCGCCTTATTTCCTATCACTCAACCACGAATATTAGTGTCGGACACGGTTGGTTTTATTAAAAAACTACCGCACGATCTAGTCGCCTCATTTCATTCAACCTTAGCAGAAGCGCAGGATGCATCATTACTGCTATATGTAGTCGATGCCTCTGATCCTTCGTTTCGTGCTCAACTCGATGTCGTACACGAAGTACTGGACGAAGTTGGTGTTGAAGACAGTAAAAAGTTACTGGTACTGAACAAATCAGATCAACTTAGCATTGAGCAACAACAAGCACTGATGGAAGAGTTTCCTAATGCCATGATGACATCTGCGCGTAATCCAGCTGATGTCAGTAAATTGCATAAATATATCGTTGGTATTGCGCAGGAAGAGATGATTGAAGAGGAAATTATTGTTCCTTATACCGCTAATGGTATCATAGGTGAAATTCGATCGAGAATGAGTGTTACTAAAGAAGAGTATGAAAATAGTCATATTAAGCTAACGGTGCGCTCAAACGCGATTGATTTAGCAAGATTGAAAAAACGGATGTTGAGCCTATAGAAAATATTGAGTTAGCTCATCTTGCACTATCTCAATTGATATTCTAAGAGACGCACTTTGTGCGTAGCCGAAATGTTAGCTGAATGACAAACACTTCTAATATCACTCTATTTAACCTTAAATAAGTTGTAAAACCATGAAAGAGCATGTCTGCCGTGACATGCTCTTTATTCCCATATCACCTAACTTTACCAGCAATTCATTCGGAAAGTGCATAGTCAAAAATATAATACATTATTATAATTAAAATTCTGTTTTATTCACTAGTCAGTGAATGAAAATGCAGTTAATAAAAACATTTTAAGGAATACTAATGTTCAATTTTAAGCTTTGGCTATTGCCGCTTATTGCACTTTTATCTTTACTTTCTGCTTGTGGAAGTGATTCTGCTCCAGAGACTGATCCGCATAGCGTTGTCGAAGTGCAGCTAAACACTAATATTACAACTTTTCCTGTAGGTATCACGCAAACTGTAGATGCTGTCTCTTATACACATCTGACGCTGCCGACGAAGAGGATAGTGTAGA
>CAJXRC010000219.1 GCA_913058405.1 uncultured Colwellia sp.
AACTGAAATTGCTCAAGCACTCTGAATCGAGCATTTTGAATGATTACGGGTATAACACTATCGATTTAAACTTTCAGTCATCACAGGGTATTAGTTAAATGAGCACAGTCGTTGATCAAGAAGGGAATAACAAACAACAAACCGTTGCGGTTATCGGTGCTGGAATTATCGGTATAAACTGTGCGTTAGAATTACAAAGCTTAGGCTATCAAGTGACCTTACTTGATAAAGAAGGCATTGGTTTAGGGTGCTCTAAAGCTAATGCTGGTCATTTTGCTACTGAACAAGTCTTTCCACTTGCTGAGTTTTCATTGTTATGGCAAATGCCAAAATTACTGTTTGATCCGCTTGGGCCTGTCGCTTTATCTGCCAAGCACTTCATCAAAGCCATTCCGTGGTTTATGCAGTTTTTTAATAATATGCGCCCAACACTACGTAACAAAAACAAGAAAGCCCTACAAGCACTCAACAAAAACGCCATCCACCATTATACAGCACTACTGAAAACTGCTGAGGCCGAGAATTTAATTAGCTTAGATGGTTCGTTACTTGTCTTTGAAACCAATGACCGAACTAAAGTTGAGCTTATGTATCAGCATTATTTAGCTGCGGGCATTGCAGTAAAGCTTTTAGATAAAAGGCAAACCCTTGAGTTAGAGCCCAACTTAAGTAACAACATCAACTACTCACTATATTTTACTGATGTTGCCCATACCATTGACCCGCTAGCACTGAGCAAAACATTGGCTGAGTTTGCTATGTGTAAAGGCATGACCTTTCAACAAACAGCCGTATCTTCTGTCACTCAAACAAAGTCTGGAGTCACTGTAGAGATAGATGAACAACATTTACATGTTGATCACTGCGTTATTGCATGTGGTGCGTGGTCAAAAAAGTTACTCAAAAGCTTAAACTATCATTTACCTATCGAAGCTGAGCGAGGATATAGTTTGAGTTTACCCACTTTAGAAACAGCCAGTGCCCTTTTGTCTCGCCCGGTTGCTTCAGCCGAACGTCGTTTTATTATGACGCCGATGGATAACATTTTAAGGTTAGCGGGTACGGTTGAGTATGCAGGGCTCAACGCTTCGGCCAACTATAAACGTGCTGAAATGTTAAAAGATAATGCCGCTTTTATATTAAAGACATTACCTGATAATGAAGAGAAGCAAGAAGCTTGGATGGGTTGTCGTCCATCTTTGCCTGACTCTTTACCCGTAATTTGCCAAGCGCCAAATCATGATAAAATTTTCTTTGCTCTTGGGCACCAGCACTTAGGGTTAACACAAGGAGCCATAACGGGGAAACTTATAGGTCAGTTAGTGACAGGGCATTTACCTGAAATTAATATAGAACCTTTTTGCATCAGTCGCTTTAACTAAGCGGTGTTGAATAAGTTAACTCTAATCAAAAAAAGGCATTGTGGTAAATAACCACCCTGCCTTACTAATATTAGCTTTATGCTTTTGTGAATTTTGTTATTTTAATTGATATACAGTTAACTGAGATATTGCTAGCCCCAATCAAGTAATCGTTGCTGACCTTCTATTTTCAAAATTTCAGTGATATCTTGCGACATTTCAATAACACCTTTGTAAGTGCCTTCTTTATCTCTAATAGCAAAGTAACGAATATGAATTTTCTTATCTTTAAAGTTAATCCAAAATTCAGCCTTATCTTGGGTACCCTTTTTAAATTCTTCAAGAATTTTCAAAACGTGATCGACTGACTTAGGTGGGTGACAGAACTTAACTTCCCGACCAATAATACCAGCAGAGCGAGGGAACACACGGTTATCACCGCGATTGTAAAAAACTACGATGTCATTTTCATCAACATAGGTAAGATCTATTGGCATAAACTGCAACATCAGGTTTAACTGCTCTGTCGAAATATAGCCTTCATCAAGGCGAATACGATCGTCGGTTGAAAAAGGTAAACGGCGTTTACGTCTATCTTCGCCAGGATGCACGTATTCGTCAGCTGGGTAAGGTACTGGCTCTTTAGCTAACATCCAACCAATCTCCATATCCCCTTCTCGCATCTCTTGCCAATCTTCTTCACTTAATAATTCAAGGGCATTTGGAAAAAGCCTATGTTCTTCTATCTCCATCAGGTGAAATAATTCACGAGCTATACGTTTGACAATTCTAGTGACTTTATTAAGTGACTTTGCTTCTATACAGCCCCTTACTTCACGGAATAAATCTCGTATTTCATCGTGAAAGGCCCACATTCCTTGGCTAGGTCCTGTCCAACCATGTTTCTCCAAAAAAGGAAAAAGCTGGTTTTCTTTTCGGGTAAATCGCTTTTCAACACCAGATAGTTGATTAAAGACATTAAAAAACAATTCAAAATCAACTTGCGCATCTATTGCACATATCTCTGAAAGTAAAGATTGAACCAACAGATTTTCTTCAAAGTAAACCTTTACCGGGTGTCCATCAGGTAAAGCGGTTACATATTCTGGCCAAGAACTCATCACTAGACTCTATTAAAAATAAAACAGCATTTTTACAAATTCAAAATATTCATGTTTAGGCATAGATCATAATTTTTCTCATTAGTTGTTATAAAGTAAACAAGCCAGTACTGAGTTGATCAGAGCATTTAATGAACTCAAACCATCGCAAGCTATCTTCAGTTGAGTATTGAAAAGTAACCCCTTTCCTACTTTACACAACTAGAATCACCAGCTAACCTTAGGTGTAATTTTGTACTATAAGTTATTGTTGTTAGATACTTACAAGGACTGGTTATGCTGAAAAATAAGATTGTTACCGCCGTTAGCCTTGCTTGCATCCTTGCCGCTGGGCAAAGTGCATTAGCTTCACAAACAACCGAGGCGGATAAAAAATACTCGCCTCGAGCGAACAATACGCAACCTAATAATGTCTATTGGGGGGATTCTCATCTTCATACCGGTCTATCACTTGATGCTGGCTTATTTGGTAACACTGTCAGTATTGATGATGCCTATCGCTTAGCACGTGGCGAACAAATTAACTCCGCAAAAGGTATTCCAGTAAAACTTGCCCGTCCGCTAGATTGGTTAATTGTGACTGACCATTCAGATTTAATGGGTATTGCCACGGATATTCAAAATGGTACCGATAATATTTTAGCCATACCCAAGGCTAAAGAATGGCATGAAGGGTTTAAAAAAGGTGGTAAAGCCGCTGGCGAAGCTGCTTTTGATTTAATCGGTAACTTTGCTCAAATGACGTTACCTAAGCAACTGGTGAAAGAATACAGCCCAGGCTCTGCAGTATTTAACCGTATATGGAAAACCATAGTTAATGCAGCAGAAGAGCATAATGAGCCAGGACTCTTTACTGCTTTTATCGGTTTTGAATGGACCTCTGTCCCTAAAGGTTTCAACTTACATCGAAATGTTATTCTTCGTGATAATGCCGATTTAGCTTTAAAAGTTGAGCCTTTAACAACACAACCACCACTCGGTAGTACTGATCCGTTAGCGCTATATCAATGGTTAGAAGATTATGAAAAAAATACTGGCGGTAGAGCTTTTGCATTTTCACATAACGGTAACTTATCAAATGGTTGGATGTTTCCTACCGAAGGAACTTATGCTGGTGGCACCGTTGATAAAAATTATGTAAAACTCCGCGCTAAATGGGAACCGCATTACGAAATTACCCAAATAAAAGGTGATGGTGAAGCACACCCTTATTTATCACCTGAAGATGAATTTGCTGATTATGAAACCTGGGATGTGGGTAATTTAGATATTTCCCAAAAGAAACAACCTGAAATGCTTAAAGGCGAATATGCCCGTGAAGCACTTAAACAAGGGTTATTATTGGAGAAAAAATTAGGCTATAACCCCTATAAATTTGGTTTTGGTGGTGCAACAGATAGCCATACCTCATTAGCAACTGCTGACGAAGATAACTTCTTTGGTAAATCTACTAGTGTTGAACCTTCAAAAGATCGTATTAACCACCCATTTGTTTCATCTGATTTAGGTGCATTTGAGGGTTACAAGTTAGTTTCTTCAGGTTATACCGGTATTTGGGCACATGAAAATACCCGTAGCGCATTATTTGATGCCATGGAGCGTAAAGAGACTTACGGTACCACGGGCCCTCGCATGACAGTCAGATTCTTTGGTGGTTGGGATTATAACAAACAAGATTTACAAGCCAATGATCCGGCAAAAGTAGGCTACGCGAAAGGTGTACCAATGGGCGGTGATCTTGTTAAGCAAAAATCTAACAAAGCGCCTTCTTTTATGATTTATGCTATGAGAGATCCGAAAAGCGCTTACCTTGATCGTATTCAAGTCATCAAAGGCTGGTTAGATAAATCAGGTAAATTACATGAGCGTGTTTATGATGTTGCTGTTTCTGATGGGCGTAAAATTGACAGCTCAGGCCGTACTAAAAAGGCAGTAGGTAACACCGTTGATTTAACTACGGCGACTTGGACAAATAGCATTGGTGATGCACAGTTATCTGCAGTGTGGACCGATCCTGACTTTGATAAAAATGAGTCAGCATTCTACTACACCCGTGTTATCGAAATCCCAACACCACGATGGGTGTTATACGATAAAGTAAGGTTAGGTGCTGTATTACCTAAAGAAGCAGAACTTATTGGTCAAGAACGCGCTTATTCTTCGCCAATTTGGTATTCAGCTAAATAAGAGTCAAGCTCTGTGAGTGTGGTAACTCACAGAGATTTCATCCAATCACTGACAATAAACCATTAATTTTTCTTATTTTACATCTACTTTATATTACTACTCATACTATGCTTAAAAAACTGATTACCGAACCACTGGTTCACTTTCTCGTTATTGCTATTTTGTTATTTATTATCTTTGAACAACTTAATGCCCAAGATGACAACCCGAATACAATTACCATCAGCCAAGGGCGAATAGAACAAATTAAACAAAACTTTTTAACTCGCTGGAACCGTGCCCCTTTAGCAAAAGAGTTAGAAAATGCAACACTCCACTACGCGGTTAATGAGATGTATATTCGTGAAGCACGCGCATTAAATATGGATAGGGGTGATAAAGTAATTGATAGACGTTTAAGACAAAAAATAGAGTTTTTGATTGAAGATCTTGTTACGACTAAAGAGCCAAACAATACAGAGTTAATGCAATTTTATCAGCAACATATTGAGAACTATCAAACCCAGCCAGTGCTAAGTTTTCAACAAATTCATTTATCCATTGATGGTGATCACGATGAATTACAACAAAAAATTGTTCTGCAGCAAGTATCAATCAAACAAGGTAAAACACCACAAGGTGACCTGAAATTCCTCCCTTACCAAGTAACCAACAAAGATCCTGTGCAAATAGATAGATTATTTGGCAAAAATTTTAGCAAACAATTAATCCATGCTCCTTTATCTTCATGGTCTGGGCCTATCGAATCTTCACAGGGCGTACACTTTGTTTTAATCGAACAAAGAAGTCCTGCGGCCAATAAAGCTTTTGAATCAATAAAATCAACGGTATTAGCGGATTGGCAATATAAAAACTTACAAAGCGCCAAAGCAAGCTTTGAGGAACGCCTACTGAAAAGCTATACCATAGCGCAAGAACCTGCAGCTAAGGCGGAGTGATTTGATGATCTTTGCTATGCAGGTAGAAATAAAAAGGCTATTACGTTTTACGTTGCTGTTACCAATTTTGATTTTCTTTTGCAGCCAAGTACTCGCAGATGACATGAGGCCGGCCTCACTAACAATTACCGCAACTAGTGACACAGATTTTGACGTGGTTTGGAAAGTACCACTTCGCAATGGTAAAAAGGAAAAAATTAGCTTTGTATTACCTAAGAATAGTCAGCAGTTAGGTTTAACAAGAAAACATGTCGTTAATAATGCTTATATCGAATATAGCCGATTTCATCGAGCGACGGGGTTATCAGGAATGATGCTCAGCATTGACGGCATTGAAAACTCAAAGGGCGATATACTCGTTCGAATAATAGCAGTGAATAAAGACACCCTAACAACCATACTCAATGTAGATACTCCTGAATACTTGATAAAAAAAATTGTATCTCTAAGTACCTTTGACACAGCCATTACCTATATAGAAATTGGTATAGAGCACATTCTCATTGGTCTAGACCACTTATTATTTGTTGCTTGTTTGGTGTATATCTCAGGTACGCGAAAAAAACTACTCTATACCATTACGGGTTTTACCATAGCTCATTCAATCACACTATTTTTGTCAGCAACAAATGTCATGGTTATCCCAATTGAGCCAGTAGAGGCAGTTATCGCATTAAGTATTATTTTTTTAGCCTGGGAGATAGCCAAAAACAAACAGCACAGTTTAAGCTTACGCTATCCGGTCTTGGTCTCATCGAGTTTTGGCTTACTTCATGGATTTGGTTTTGCGGCAGTACTGAGTGATATAGGGCTACCCGAAACGGAAAAATTATTAGCATTATTGAGTTTTAATATCGGCGTAGAATTAGGTCAGTTAATTTTTGTTTTGGCACTCTTTTTATTGGTTAAGTTCGCATCAGTACTTTATAAATGGCTACAACATAAGCCATTAACCTTACCCATGCTGCGTTTACCAATTAGTTATCTTTGCGGTATCACAGCAACTTTTTGGCTAATTGAACGATTAGCGGCCTTTTAACAATAAGCCTTACCAACTAAGTAAAAAAGTAACGGGCTAGCTGATTTGTTTTTTAACACATTAGCTCAATAAAATGTAACCAATAAAACCAAGCCAACTAACACCTAACAGTATCCAAGGTAAGTAATTGCTACTTTGAATTTCGGTCAGCTCAACAGGCTCATCTACAAGGCGTTCTTTTTTCTTTATTTGTTGTTTACGATCTTTATCTCGCTCGCGTGATTTTTTGCTTTGCTGTTTTTTATATTCTGCAATCCCTTTTTCTACCCCTTGGGCGATGAGCTTAGTTTGCTCTTTTGTTTGTCCTTTTTTCTGTGTGCCTTTTGCCACTTTAAGCGCTTGCTCTTGAGTTTCTTGTGATACTTTATTATTCATAGATAAAATCTCTTATAACGTAACTAAGCTGGTTAAAAGGTGCCGCTGAAGTTAATGCCGTAATGCCCACTTTTAGCTGTAGGTGAGATGGTAATGCCTGAGTAGGGTTCAGTGAAGTATAGGCCTGAAATGATCCCGATAGCAGCGCCAGCTAAAACATCTTCTACATAATGTTTATCACTTTCAACCCGGCTATAACCAACGAAAGTCGCGCCGATATAAGCAGGAATGCCCCACTCCCAGCCATAACGTTGTTGAATAAATGTTGCTGCAGCAAAACTATCAGCCGTATGACCTGACGGAAAAGAGTCATCATCTGAGTCGTCTGGTCTATCTTTATCAACGGCATACTTTAAACCTTCCACCGCCACTCGAGAAACAACGCCTGTTTTTATAAGCTGCCAGCTGCCTTCATAGTCATCTTCTATTACTAAGGTTGCACCAAGGGCCGCTGCAGGTAAAAGTAAATGCATGATATCTCCTGACTTTTCTAGAGAGGATTTTGCAAATACAGGGACTGTGACTAGTACTAAAAAGATAAAAGAAAGTGTTTTCACCAAGTTAACTCATAAAATAATAAATCGTGGCCGTCTTTATACCTAGCAAAATCAATAATTGCAAAGATGATTTATCATGCTATGGCTAGATATCGGAGCAATTAAAAAGGATCTCATGAAACTCTTATATATTTTTCACTTCACTAAGAGAACCCCCTAGCATGTCAATAACAATGACCTCGTCGAGTAAACCCTACCGTTAAACGTATCTAGGTTGACATTTTATTAACATACGCGAAAATGTCAGGGTTCAAAGTGGTACTGTTAACCGTAACTATACACGAATAATTAATATTCAAAAAAGTAATGAAGCAACCCGACATCTTAGCCGATACATCAACACTTAGACTGTCTCTTATACACATCTGACGCTGCC
>CAJXRC010000220.1 GCA_913058405.1 uncultured Colwellia sp.
GAGATCTAGTACGGTCTCGTGGGCTCGGAGATTTGTATAAGAGACAGGGAGGGCGTATAGGTTCTTCAGTGAATACTTTATCGAGATGATCAGTATAAAAATATTGATTAGTTATGATAAATTCAGGGGTTGGTAGTGTAGATTTATTACTGGCGACCCATTGTGTGTGCGCGCCTTGACAGTGACCACAATGATGGCAATCTTTAATGTTATGTTCAGTATCAGATGATTCATCGGAAATTTCGATGTCATCACTATCATGGGAATGTTCTGTTTGAATATGTTGAGAATCGACTACATGACTTTCATCTGAATCAGCCACAGCAGCATATGATTGCAATGCAATCAAAAATACTAATACTAAGCCAACCCAAGTGTTTTTCATCTGTAACGTATGCTCTACTATTAAAAATGTAAGAATATTCGACGCTTATGCTAATCAATAAAGTTAAGCCCGTCAATAAAGTTGATCGCTATCGTTACACTTTATAACAATCAAAAAAAGGGTAACTTGCGTTACCCTTTATATAGATTTTGATACTTAATTTATCTTATCAAATTATTCTGGTGTCGCTTGTAAGTTAAGCGTTAAACCCGATGCTGCTGAATAGCCGTAGATATCAATGTACCAAGTGCCACTCGCAGGTGCGGTAAAGTTACAGCTTTCATCATTGCCATTTTTATAAGGACGACAATCGTAAGTAGATGTTGTTGATTGCTTACCTTGCGTTACATATAAATCTGCATCACCTGTACCACCTGACAATGTTACCGCTAAATCAGCATAACCTTCTGCTAAGTCTAGGGTGTAACGCGTCCATGATCTTCTAGCAACAGTAACATCGTTCACTGTGCTATCAATTGGATTAACAGTGTCACCGCCACCAGTGCTAGGCTCAGTAAAACTACCGGTTAAAGTAACATCGGCAAAGTCACTATATGCTTTTAGCTTCACATAATATGTGCCACCTTCTTGCGTGCTTGCACATGATTCAACATTACCTGACTTGTATGGACGACAGTCGTAAACACTGTCTGTTGGCTCTGCACCAAACTTCACATATAAATCTGAATCACCAGTACCACCTGAAGTAGCAAAGTTGATATCAGTTGCGCCAGCAGGTACTTGCATAGTGAAGACTAATTCGTTACCTGTAGA
The DNA here is from genome assembly GCA_913058405.1 of uncultured Colwellia sp. Lineage (GTDB taxonomy): Bacteria > Pseudomonadota > Gammaproteobacteria > Enterobacterales > Alteromonadaceae > Colwellia. Next base: position 1,160 of record CAJXRC010000220.1, read on the forward strand.
AGCAGCTAAACCGTTTTTAACAACACCATTTTCAAGGACAGTATCATCTGGTGTTGTACCGCCACCACCTGATCCACTTCCATCACAACCATTAGCAGCAATATAGTCAATGGCATCTTTAGTTTGGGCTAAACCGTAACCAAATTTAACATCGCGTCCTGTCGCGCCAAGATCTTGTGCGGTAGCGTTAAGTACATTACGTATTTCAACGTTAGTACAGCTTGGATGATGACTCCAGACTAGTGCAGCAACACCTGCAACATGTGGAGACGCCATTGAAGTACCACTCATTTTACCGTAATTACCAGCGCCGATATTGACTGTGGTGCTTAGACCAATGTTCGCTAACATTGCTGCGCCAGCAGTATCAGATACAGTAACACTAGGAATACTCGTTGCGTTTGTATCGCCTAAAGTACCACCGAAGCTGCCAGCTGCATTGTTATATAAAATAGCACCTACACCACCGCTGTCTTGACAGGCTTTAACTTTATCGTGAAAAGAAATATTACCTCGTTGAATTAAACAAACATTACCGCTAGCGCCTGAATCAATCGCTTCTCCGGTAGCAAAGTCATACAAAGAGCCAGTAGCATTACCTTGGTTTTCCATGGCATTGGCCGAATAACCCGTGCCTGAAACAGTCACTTCAACAACTGATCCTAGTCCTTCTGGGTAAGTTGAATAAACATCAACACCTGGGCCTGATATTTCAACTTGGCTGTTTTTCTGTGAAAAATCAGCTAATACTTTAGCGCTATCGATAGCGGCTACTGACATTACTGAGTCATATGATGCTGGGTAGCTTTCTACATCAGTAGGGCTCGTAGCAACACCATCGTTACCCGCTGCTGCGATAAGCAATATTCCTGCATCATAAGCGGCTTGAATACCATTTTTTTCACTTACGCTTGAACCCGTTCCACCTAAACTCATGTTAATAACATCTGAGCCAGCCGTTACACATTTATTAATCGCGCTAACTAAGTCAGAAGAATAGCCCCAACCTGCTGCATTAAAGACTTTAATGATATGTAAATTAGGATCAGTTCCGATAACACCACGAACACCAATACCATTATTAAGTGCTGCAATAGTTCCTGCTACGTGAGTGCCGTGTGGCCCACCGTGATTAAACCAATTGCCAGTTCCGCTATCACTAGTGCCGGTAATAGTACCGCCTTGTGCGCCCATATCTTCATGAGGTAGGTTTAAGCCTGAGTCAATAACACAGATTTTTTTACCACCAGAGTTAGCTGATGCAACAGTGTCATCAACTTGGTCAGCTTGAACCATACCAATACCATAAGGTACGGTTTGAGCCATAAAGCGACGTTGCAAATCTTCTTCTACGTATTCGACATTATCATCTATCGCTAAGCTCATTACATCTGATGTAGTTAGCTCAGCGCTGATCATATTCATGTCTGGATATTCGCCTTTAACTTTAGCACCCATTTTATTTAATTTTGTCTTAACGGCCGCTAGTTGAGCAAATGCCGTTGGACTGGCCATGTCGCTAAAACCTGCAGCGCTATTCATAACACTTTGGGTGCCTGATTGAGAGTTACCCGATTGCTTATATTTGATAATAAAACGCTTCGGTAGAGGTGAACTAGCTACCGCAGATAATAAATTATCTGTGGTTTGTACACCGACTGGTTGTGCCGCATGAAGTGCCGACGATATTGATAATGACAAAACACTAACTGTAGTGAGTATTGCTGTCTTATTTGTTGCTAACTTAAGCCACTTTCTATTGTTTGACATGTTTGTTTCCTAGTACGTTAATTATAATTATTGATTTTTTTATACAAATTCAGTACACAATGATTTTTTATCAAAGCCATAAAAATATAACATCAATGTTGCATTTGTTACAATAGTGTTAACAGATCTTTATTTTAACGTTAAATAATTAATGATAAAGTGATAACAACATGCCATTATCCCAATGGATAATATTTTAAAGGATCTCCTATGAGCCAATTTATTGGTGTGTTTAACAATGCTCTATCCGATGAACTATGCGATAAACTCATGCAAGGCCATCATAAAAGTGACAAAGTTACTAAAGGTCGAGTGGGTAGCGGGGTAAATACGCAGCTAAAAGATAGTCATGATGTCACTATGACTGAAAAAGAGTGGCAAGCACTTCAACTTGAGCTTGTTAACGCTAGCTATCCCCATGTAAAAGCTTATTTAACTGAGCACTATATGGCGTTGATTTCGGCGCTGAATCCAACGGTAACAGATCCCGAAACAGGTTTGCCTGCTTCGGTGACTAAAGAAAATTTTGACCGTTTAGGAACTGCGTATTTAGATCAACTGATCCAGTATGTGTTTTGTTACGACAATTTTACCGTTCAGCGCTATGAGCAAGGGGTTGGTGGTTATCATTACTGGCATTCAGAGATTTTTCCTCAACTGCCGCATAATAAGCCGTTACACAGAGTATTAGCCTTTTTATATTACTTAAATGATGTCGAAGAAGGTGGAGAAACTGAATTTCATTATCAAGGAATAAAAGTTAAACCTAAAAAAGGTTCCTTAGTTATTTTTCCTGCGGGTTTTACCCATACACATAAAGGTCACATTCCACTATCTGATGAGAAATATGTAGTCACTTCATGGTTAATGTATAACAGAGCTGAGCAGCTTTACGGTAAGAAATAGTATTGTCTAGCGCGTATAATTATTCAGCTTAGATCACCTTAAAAGCATGAGTTATGCTTAACTTGATGTAACTTTTAGTTGGACATTTTCTTAGTTAGAGGAAAGCTAATCATGGTGCGGGGCCAAACTCTACTAGAATTTCAGTCCTCAGATTAAATACCTTTAATGAAATATTTAATTTTTCTTACTTAAATTATCGGTTAAAAACGCTCTAACAGCTCTTTGTGCATCAAGATGTGCTTGTTTGTTATAACCAACACTAACATTTCCCCAGGGCTGTTCCTTTGACTCTCGCCTAACATTCTTTAAGAACTGGTAACGCTGTTGTTGATCATCAAAATTATGATACGCCCCTGTATATGTCCATAATTGTTGGTGTAAATCACCTTTACTGTTATTTAGTAATTGTTGGCAATAAATTGCTTGAGTCCATTCATCTTCTTCTCCCATCAAAATGCGTACAGGTACATTAGCTTTATAGTGTTTACCCGACATAAGATACTGTTGGTATTGCCAACAGCTTGGATAAAATGCGATGCCCGCACTATAACTTTGCTTTTGTTTGGTAGTGCTCTGCTCTAATACTTTTAATGTTATGGCACCACCGTATGACCAACCAAATAAGACAATATCGTTTGGATTTACTTCACTGAGTGATTGTAAATAGTTTAATGCGACCAAAGCATCCTTAGGTCTTCGTTGATTAAAGTGTTGCCATATTTTGTCTTCGGCTGTACATATCTCTTTGATCCCTTGTTGGCTGAAGCTATCTACAATTAATGTTGTATAACCCCATTTCTTGAGCGTTTTTGCCCACTGATAGTGCTTATTTGAAACGCCATAACAACCATGTAGTAATACAGCGGCGGGATGAGGGCCAACTCCTTTAGAATGCATTAAGGTTGCGGACACCGAATATTCCTCTTCCGGTTCAGAACTGGATAACACGATAATTTTTCCCTGAGGTTTTTCAGGCAACTGCAATAATATCAGCGCTATTGCCGACATAAAGATAGCGAGAAATACCATTAATTTTACCTTGGTAAATATGGTTGTCATTTTTTCCATTTACAGCCCCACTTCAACGGATGGAGTATATTTACGAACCAATGAATCTTTGTTAGCCAATTTGCGATATCACCTGAGAGCTGTATATCTTTTTCTCCGACAAAATAACTCGAAGGTAACTTGCCAATAAAGACAATGGGTATTTTATTGGCGTTGGCATTTTCGATCATCATCGACACTACTGGCGTTATTGCAGGTACACCGATGACCAACAAACAACCACATTCCACCATATTTTTATGCAAAGCTTGATAACATTCTGAGTCAATATTTTCATCAGCAGCCAAAATTTGTGGTTTGAGTAAACCCGAGCAGTGTTGGCAATGAAGATCGCGTTGTGTCCACAAAGGTATAGGAGGCCATGCTTGCTGCTTCGCGCAATCAAGGCAATATAACCTTTTGATTGAGCCATAACATTCGTAAACCGGATGCTGTTCAGTATTAAAAAGGCTATCAATGGTTTCAGTAAACAACGCAGATAAATAGTGATTCAATAAATAATCCAGCTGTTTATCAATGTGATTTTTATTAATTGTCAATACTTGCTGGTAGTAGTCATAGGATGCTTTCCAGTAGAGATATCGACAACGTTTCGATACCTTAAATTCAGCCAGAGTATAACTAGTGATTGGCACTTTGGGATCTAACCACTGCCCAGAGGGATAATCTGGCAGTCTCCCTTTACGTATTCCTGAGCCCGTAATAGCTACACAATTTTTAGCCCTTATACGATTGATCAATAGGAGTTGAAATGTTCTCCAAAGCTCACTTTGCAGTAAATGATGATTTATATATCGTCTGTACAAACTTAGTGTTATCAAACTGCTCAAGATAAAGGGGATTAATAGAGGTGCACTTAATTGCTCTAACCCAGTGATTAACCAGAAATACCAAATCATCCATGCCAACAGTGCATTAAATGTTGCCGCTAAGTTAGCTAACCTAGCATGCTTTAAAAATAACGTTTTTATCGAGAAGTAAGCCAGAGCTAAGTTAATTGCCCATAAGTCGACTAAAGCATATAAGTTTATTCCCGTTAACCATTGGGCTACTAAGCCACCTACTAGGCTGATAACAAGCGTTTGTAAAGTCGCTAGCGGATATTGATAGGCCATAGCAGATACCACGAGAATTATTGCCACTTCTCGACTATATATCTGCAGAGCAGGCACAGCTGTTCCTGTGAATAAAAGATGATTGGTATCTAAAGAAAATAAGGAAATAGTTAATACTATGACCCAAATACAGGCTATTGCTGGAAGAGATAATATTGGCAGTTGTTTGGGAATGAGCAAGGCGCGTAATCGACATTCGAGCAATAGGCAAACGAGTAAGGTAACTAGAAACAGGCATAATCCCTTAATGCTGAGTATAGAGTCACCCCAATACATACCAACTATTGCGCCGTTATAGCCGGCAATGCCAAGCCTCCATTCTTGCACAGTGTAATCTTTAATAAGTAGGCTTAAGCTATTGTTGATTAATACACCAAGTACAGCGGCAAAAGCCGACCACACAGAAACCAGGGCAATGGCTAAAACAATTAATAGGCCAGATGATTGCCGATCTAAAAAAGCAAGTTGGGCAAATGACCTGCATTGAACGGTAAAATGATTGTTAAAATTGGCATTTATCATCACGCAGACGGCCTGGTATTAGATCAAGCGCAAATATATCTCGGTAAGTCTCGGCACGTCTTATAAGTTCAGGCCCCTGCTCACCTAATAATATGGTTGCCGGTCTGGGTTGAATAAACTGATTCGACTGAGTATGGCAATATGCACCAACATTACCGATACTGAGATGGTCACCGACATTGAGTGCTGGCATCAATATTTGCTCTCGTAATCTGTCACTTTGCATACACAAAGGACCAAAAATATCGACTGGTTTTAATAATCCTCTTTCTTCACTTTTTGTTGCGGCAACTGTCTTTATTTGATGATTGTAGTAACAAACGGTAGGAACCAAATTAACGCCAGCATCAATAATAACTGCGTTTCGACCACCAACTATTTCTTTCTTAGCAATGACGGTGCTTAACAGTTGTGTCGAGGCGTCGACTATTGCGCGACCTGGCTCTAGTATCAATGTTGGGTTATTTCCAAACAAATCGCTATGTTTACGAAGTTGCGCAAAAATATGTTCTGCATAAGGCAGTAGATAATCATTATCGGTACGTTGACTGCCACCAGGTAAATCGTACTCAGGTCTAAGGGTATTGGCCGAAGGAAAGCCTCCTCCAATATCTATACTCGTCGGCTTAAGCCCTATTTCTCGCGCTTGTTTTGCTAATTCTATGAGCTTTTCTACTGCATTAGCGTAAAGTTCATGGACTAGAACAAAGGTACCTACGTGGCAGTGAAAACCTTCAAATTGAAGTTTTTTATTGCGGGAAATTTTCTTAAGTGCCGTTAAACTTTCCCCATTTTCATTGTTAAAGCCAAATTTGGTCCATGGGTTAGTACCAAAACGAAAATTTACTCGAATAGCCACTCTCGCAGGGGTAATAAGCTCTTCAGAAAGCCTGTCGATGAGCTCTAGTTCATTGAAATTATCAATGTTGACCAGTGCCCCCTCGCTAAGTGCTAATTGCAGTTCTGCTTGAGTTTTATGAGGCCCGTTAAATATAATATCTTTGCCGGGTATACCTAAGGTGCGTGCCAACTCATATTCCATACCAGAAACGACTTCAGCTTGAGCACCTTCTTGACGAAGAATGGCGCAAACGGCTGGAAGGTAATTAGTTTTAATGGAATATGCCACCTTGGTATTAACATGTTCATCAGTAAAGCTGCGTTTGAAATTTTTAAAATCCTGACGTAATCGTTGCTCTGATACCACATAAAGCGGCGAGCCAAATTTTTGCAATAATCCAACAGTATCCAAAGTTAAGGGTTCATCTGCTGCTACCGTTATATTATGGAGTTGGTGTTTCTCCAAAGCCAAAAATGGCAATACCTCTATAACCTGTCTCTTATACACATCTCCGAGCCCACGAGACCGTACTAGATCT
>CAJXRC010000221.1 GCA_913058405.1 uncultured Colwellia sp.
TACGAGATCTAGTACGGTCTCGTGGGCTCGGAGATGTGTATAAGAGACAGGAATGCGCACCAGCATGGAGAGAGAAAATTCTTGCTCACCTTAACCAAATAGAAGTTACTATTGTGTTAGGTAGTTATGCGCAGAAATACCATATGGACGTAACCAACACTTCAGTAACTGATTTGGTCAAGTCATGGAAAACCTATTGGCCAGATGTCATTCCACTCCCTCACCCTAGCCCTAGGAATAATATTTGGCTTAAGAAGAACCCTTGGTTCGAGATAGAATTACTGCCAAGACTTCGAGAACGTGTTCGAGCATCACTTAAATAATTCTCAGAACAATGACTACGCACTTACATAAGAAACTAATAACACCCTGTTTTCCTTACTTACTGTTTTAGAAAACAACCCAAAGCCTCTTAGAGAGGTTTAACTAACCTCAAGTAGATAGCTCAACACATGAAAAACAAGTTATTAAATGGTCAGCATCTTTCTCTCAATGAACAACTTAATTTATTAACTGAGTTTGTAATGACAATGGATGGCATGCCTCAAATATTAGAGGAAATTGCTAAGCTTCCCAATGCATGGGTGGGGGCAGGCATTATATTTCAAAATGTATGGAACGTGATTCATGGCTATGAACTGAACACCTATATAAAGGACATTGATATCTTGTATTGGGATGATAATGATTTAAGTTGGGCGGCAGAAAATAGCCATATTCGCTCATTCACAGAGACTTTTTCTAATATCAGTATTCCATTTGATATCAAGAATATTGCTCGGGTACATTTATGGTATGAAGAACGTTTTGGTATACCCAAGGCCCAATATCATAGCATTCAAGAATCTATATCTACTTGGCCTGTTATTGGAGCTTGTATGGCAATGCGGATGAATAGAGGTCAATTAGAGTTTATAGCTCCCTATGGCTTCCAAGATATGTTTTCCTTAAGGGTTCGTCCAAACAAGGTATTGGTAAACCAAACTATTTATGAAGACAAAGCGATAAAGTGGCAAGAGCAATGGCCAAAATTATCTATAGAAAACTGGTAACTGTTCATAACAAGCTGTTAAATAAAGATAAAATATATTTGGCTTTTGCTTCTCTGTCGCTTATTCTAGTTACCTGAATTTTGCCCATTATTTGGGTGTTAGTTTTTAAACAAATAACGTAGTAGTTAAGGATTGTATATATGTCAGCATTGATTCTAGATGGGAGAAGCGTTACTAAAAAGTCTGAAGAAGATTTGCGCTCAAGAGTCGCACGTATTAAGGAATTAAGTAACGGTGCAGTACCTATCTTAGCCACCATCCTAGTGGGAAATGATCCTTCATCAGCAACTTATGTAAAAATGAAAGCAAACGCTTGTACCCGCGTTGGTATGGATTCATTGAAAATTGAAATGTCAGAAGAGACAACGACAGAAGAGCTACTCGCTGAAATTGAAAAACTTAACGCCAATCCCAATATTCATGGCATTTTGTTACAACACCCAGTACCACCACAAATTAATGAAAGACAATGTTTTGATTCCATTGATTTATCTAAAGATGTTGATGGAGTAACTTGCTGGGGGTTCGGTCGAATGGCGATGAATGAAGCATCTTACGGCAGCGCAACGCCCAAAGGTATCATTCGAATTTTAGAAGCTTATGATATACCCCTAGAAGGCAAACATGCCGTTGTCGTTGGCAGAAGTCCAATTCTTGGTAAGCCAATGGCAATGATGCTGCTAAATAAGAACTGTACGGTTACTATTTGTCATTCAAAAACAACTGGACTTGATAAGATTATAAAAAATGCGGATATCCTTGTAGGTGCTGTAGGTAAGCCTGAATTCATAAAAGCAGAATGGATAAAAGATGATGCTGTCGTGATTGATGCTGGATATCATGAAGGTGGCGTCGGGGATATTGAGTTAAAACCTTTGGTCAATCGTGTTAAAGCTTATACCCCCGTACCAGGTGGTGTAGGACCGATGACAATTAACACTCTGATCTATCAGACTGTTGAAGCGTGCGAATTAAAATTAGCGCAATAATACCAATTTGATTAAGTTTCTTCCCTACTCAGAGATACATTGATGAGCTTAAAAAAATCAGTTGCTTAATCTTCTTTATTAACGATTAAGCAGCCATTTTTGACTGCTTATCAGGGCATTAGGTAACACGGAGGTTTTATCAGAATATGAATGTTTTTTTAATTGTTGCTGGTACCTTAAATGCCATTGTCGCTATTCTTCATATTGGCTGTATTTACTACGGTGCCCCTTGGTATCGTTTTTTTGGCGCAGGAGAACAAATGGCGGTACTTGCCGAGCAAGGTAGTCTTCAACCGACCTTAATTACCAGTGGTATTGTACTTGTTCTCTCTATTTGGTCTCTTTACGCATTTTCTGCGGCAGGTATTATTTTTCGCTTACCTTTAATTCGTGTAGCTCTTATTTTAATTACACTTGTTTATTTAGCTCGTGGTATTGCTGGTTTCTTTTTTGTCAATTCACCAATGGGCCGTTCCCCTGAATTTTGGGTGTGGAGCTCTTTGATTTGTTTGTGTTTTGGTATTATTCACCTTATTGGCTTAAAACAGCAATGGGCAAGCTTATAAGCAAGATATAATCCGGCCAATCAAACGGAAAACAACTATTTTAGTAATTCTTAAAATTTTGCTCTGTAATATTTAGCCCAATATAAGGGCATAACCACAAAGGATTTTAACATGATTGGTGAAACCAATTTAGATACGCTATTAGCCTCTATGTCGCCTAATTTAATCGCTGGTGAATTTGTTTTTTGCTCAGTCCAAGGTGATTATATTGATTATAATGCTTTATCACCATTAGCGTCTTTTCGTGAATCTGAAGGGTTAACTTTAGTGATCACTAAAGAGATGGCGCTTGCTCACCAACTTCCTTTTGAGTCTGTATTTCGAGGGATTACCTTAAGTATACATTCAAGCCTCGATGCTGTTGGTCTAACTGCGGCTGTCTCAGGTAAGTTGGCTGCTAATAATATAAGCGCTAATGTAATAGCTGCTTATTATCACGATCATATTTTTGTTCAATCAGAAAAAGCTGAATTAGCGTTAAAAGTATTAAATGAATTTTGCAGCTAACACAACAAGATTAAAGCGTTCCCCCTACCCTTACCAAACACTTATTAGCTAGAAATAAGTATGACGAGTAATCCATCATGGTCACAATTAGTTGTGACCATGTAGCGCGATTTAAAAGGATAATTATGACTATTAATGTTACTTGGCAAGGTGATTGCCGCTTCAATGCTGTTACAGATGCGGGGTTCGAGGTTTTCATTGATGCTGACAGTAAATCAGCTCCTTGCCCAACAGAAATATTGTTATCTGCATTAGGCTCTTGTAGTGCTACCGATGTCGCGCTTTACTTCAAAGACAATAACATTGAACTTAAAAGTCTACATAACCGCTTGACCTATCAGCTGACAGAAAGTGAACCGAGATTATATAAATCAGTGAATTTACATTTTACAATTGAGGCTAAAGAGCTTATTGAGTCTCAAGTTAACAAGGCAATTGAAAAAGCGATTAACAAGTATTGTCACGTGTGTTTAATGCTACAACCAACAATTAGCATTTCTTATTCGGTAGAAATCATTAATTCATAATTAACAATGCCATCAATACCTCATATTTGAGAGAGTGATATGAATATTAAACAGTTTTCAATATTAACCAATATATCACCTCATACTCTGCGTTATTATGAAAAAATGGGTTTATTAAAACAAATTGAGCGTAACACTAGTGGCCACCGTAATTTCACTCAAAAAGACGTGGTATGGGTCGAATTTATTAAGCGCTTAAAAGAGACAGGAATGCCACTTAAGCAAATTTTAAAATATGCTGATTTGAGAAATATAGGTCTATCAACCTCTGAATTGAGAATGCAAATTTTAGAAAAGCATGCCGTATTGCTAGAAGAAAAAATTGCAGAAGAACAGTCTCACCTTCAGATGTTGAGACAGAAAATACAGTATTACCGAACAATAATTGATTAAAGGTTTATCGCTTGACTTAGAGTTAACTCTAAGTAGTAGATTCTAGTATTGTGAATAAACACAAAGACTAGCATCGGAGTATTAATGAATAATCAACGTTATAAATCAGGACTTAATAAGTTAAAAGAAATTGATGGTGAAGCAGGTCAGAAAGTAATTGATAGTTTAGCTTCAATTTCTCCAGACTTAGCGAAATATACAATAGAATTTCCTTTTGGGGATATTTATCAAAGAGCTGGGCTTGATCTTAAAAGTAGGGAATTAGCCACAGTTGCCGCCTTGACGGCATTAGGACATTGCCAACCGCAACTGAATGTCCACATTAACGGCGCGTTGAATGTTGGTTGTAAACCTGAAGAAATACGTGAAGTTATTATACAAATGGCCGTTTACGCTGGTTTTCCAGCAGCGTTAAATGGCATGTTAGTCGCGAAAGAAGTATTCATCGATAGGGGTATAATCAACACAATTGAAGACGCTTAAACATAACTAAAATAGTTGGCTATTTATGTCGTCATAGCAATATTAGCCAACTATTTACACTCGCATATCGCGATGTTGACCTGTAACTATCTATAGTCAACTTTACATAAAGAATAAGGATACTCTTATGGTCAAATTACTATCTAGCCTAGTGATATTTATATCGTTATCTATTCATGCTCAGCAACTCGGTGATACAAGTTTTAAACCTAAAAACACAATGAGGACATTTGCCACTTCGCAATCCCCTGTCGTACTCCTGGATGAAGCACACCATAATTTTCATACTATGGATGGCAGATATCGACCATTTGTTGATATATTAGAAAGTGACGGTTATTTAGTTGAAAAGCAGACTGAGAAGTTTACTAAAGCAACTTTAGCACGTGCTGATATTTTAATAATATCCAATGCATTACATATTAAAAACGTAGAAAATTGGGACTTACCTAATTATTCTGCATTTTCAAGAAACGAAATTGAAATCGTTTATCAATGGGTAAAAGATGGTGGTTCACTCTTTTTGATTGCAGACCATATGCCATTTCCTAAAGCTGCAGAGGATATGGCCGCTATCTTTGGTTTCCAATTTAATAATGGTTATGTCGAAGAGTTAACTAACAAAGCACAGTTATTTGCAGTAAATAAAGGTACTCTGCTCGCCCACCCTATTTTAAAAGGGTCCGGCATAAAAGAAGAGATAACATCAGTGAAAGCCTTTACAGGTCAGGCTTTTCTGTCTCCGCCTAACGCTAAACCCTTACTTGTTTTTGGTGACTCTGCAATGTCATATATGCCGGAAAAATCATGGGGATTTCCAGCCGATACACCTGAAATATCGGTAGAGGGTTGGAATCAAGGAGCTACATTGGAATTTGATAAAGGCAGAATTGTCGTCTTTGGTGAAGCTGCTATGTTTACTGCGCAAGTCAGCGGTAAAGAAAAAATGAAGATGGGCGTTATTGCAGAAGGTGCAGAACAAAACGAGCAATTTTTGTTAAATATTATGCATTGGTTATCAAGAAAAATTTAATCAATGCAATTTATCCCAATGACAATAGTGCTATTTTTTATTTGAAATTAGCGCTCATTTCAACAATTAATAGAGGTGTTTTATATGGACATAAGTTTATTTGGTATCTTCGTAACGGTTGCCATAGCGCATTTTCTTGCGTTGTTAAGCCCTGGACCAGATTTTGTGCTTGTCGTAAAAAGCGCAATCAAAAACGAAGGTAAAAACGCTATGGGTGTTGCCCTAGGTATAGCTTCAGCTAACGCACTATATATCAGCTTATGTTTGATTGGTGTCGGTTCGATTTTAGCCGCGTCAGTGACACTGATGATTGTGCTAAAAATCATTGGTGGGCTGTTTTTGATTTATCTCGCCGTGCAAGCGTTACGTGCGAGTAAAAGTTCGTACAACAACGTAGTTCTGTCTAAGTCGGCTAGTGAAACAGCTAATAAATCAACATTTTTAAAAGAATTTATTACTGGATTCATGTCTGGAATATTAAATCCAAAAAATTTATTATTTTACCTTAGTCTTTTCACCGTTGTTCTCACGCCTGACGTAGGTTTTGCTTTTAAATTAGGATTAGGCATTTGGATGACCATGGTGGTATTTTTATGGGACTTAGCGATTATTTATCTTCTTTCAACGCCTACTGTTCGAAGTAAGTTTACCAAAGCAGCCTTTTATATTGATAAAGTTACAGGCGTACTGTTAGGGCTTATTGGTTTTGCTATTGTGAAATCAGCATTGGTTAAACAATAAAAGGCATAGCGCGTAAAAGTAGAAAACAGACATATTTACCCTGTTGTTTCCAACATATAAACACCTATAATTTGTCTCTTACACTGCCTTAAATTAATATTTATTTTGGACTTTAATAGCCGTTAGGTTTTGCTAAAGTCACATTTGGAATTTCATGAAAATAAAAATATATCAAGTCGATGCCTTTGCATCTCGCGTATTCGAAGGAAACCCTGCAGCAGTATGCCCATTAGATGAATGGTTAGATGATGAAGTCCTTCAAAAAATTGCTGAAGAGAACAATTTATCAGAAACGGCTTTTTTTGTTGCCACTGCACAGGAAGTTCAATTGCGTTGGTTCACGCCGCGTGATGAAGTAGATCTTTGCGGCCATGCAACTTTAGCCGCAGCACACGTATTATATGAACACTTAGGTTATAAATCACCCACGGTTAAATTTCAGACTAAAAGCGGTGAATTAATTGTGACTAAAAATGATTCAGGTTTTAGCATGGACTTCCCTGCTTCGTGCCCAAAAATTATTGATGCTCCTAAGAACTTATTAGCCGGTTTAGGCAATATTGTGCCTAAACAAGTAATGGCCTCTTTCGACTATGTCATTGTTTTAGAAAATGAAGAAGAAGTTAAAAATCTTGTCCCTGATTTATCTATGTGGTCGAAGCTAGATCTCCGAGGTGTCGTTGTTACGGCTGCAGGCAATAATGTAGATTTTGTTAGTCGATGTTTTTTCCCTAAGCTTGGCGTGGATGAAGACCCTATCACGGGCTCTGCCCATTGTGAATTATCACCTTATTGGAGTTCACAACTAAACTTATCGTTATTAAAAGGTCGCCAACTATCGAAACGAAGTGGAATAGTAGATTGTGAATTGATCGGTGAACGCGTTATTTTGACAGGCAATGCGGTAGATTATATGTCTGGTGAAATACATATTTAAAGTTTTTGCCTCTATTAGATGATACATTCAGCTGATACAAAAGGAGAAAAGCTGTTGGGTTTTTTCTTTATCACTCATTTAAACCAACTATTCTAATAGCAATTTTCAAAACATTAACGGTGAACAAAACTATGGATAACCAAACTGATAACAGAGTTAATTTATATCAGAGAACGGTCATATTTAGCCTATTATTTACCCTAGTAGGTTTTTCTTACAATGTGTGGCGTATGGAGGTTTCTGAAAATAATAATAATATGAGAACCGCTAGTTTTGAGATGCTTAAAAATTTATCCTCTTTAGAACAGCTCGTTTATTCAGCCTACTATGATGACGATATAAAAGAAGGCAACCCAAGAAAAGGATGGGTTATTGTTGGTCTGATAGATGATTTGAGTGTTCTTACTAATGATGACGTAAAAATAAAAACAACTGAACTAAAAGATGTTTGGTCTGTTCATTGGGAGACAATTTCAACGAGTCAGCAAACAGTGGATAACATTATAGCATCAATTGATTCCGTCAGAGATGAGATCAAGGGCCTACTTAAGTCACTCGATTAATGCCTATCAAGGAACAATTAACAGACAAATCAATGTAAACAAAGCCCTGTTTTACTCAAAGATAATGGCCTAATACCTGTCTCTTATACACATCTCCGAGCCCACGAGACCGTACTAGATCTC
>CAJXRC010000222.1 GCA_913058405.1 uncultured Colwellia sp.
TCTCGTGGGCTCGGAGATGTGTATAAGAGACAGACAACAACCAGTGTTCCTGAGCCATCATCTATTGCCTTACTTGCTTTAGCTTTATTTGGTATTACAGCTAGACGTAAAAAATTCACATCATAATTTTACCTAAACAAAGCTAAATCTATTCAAAAAAGCCAGTCACTGTATGACTGGCTTTTTATTTTTGAGTATTTTCTTGCCATAGACAGCTTTGCTTTATCGTAAATATAATTGGATAGTCAAGGCAGCTGTGATGAAGAAACCCGATAAAAAATAGTTTCAATAACCTTATTAAATGATGTGAAACTGAGCCTTTACTTATATTGACAGTATTCCAACCGGTTTGGTGCCCTAAGCCTTCATAGCCTGCGCTTACCATATGTTACCTTAAGGTAGTTTTCTAATTTGATTAGCACACTCGGCTAAAACAATAGCACCAGCGGTAGACACATTCAGCGAGTTACCCATGCCAAACATAGGAATATGTATTTGCTGATGGCTTAATTTCAATGCCGCTTCACTCACACCTTTACGCTCATTACCTAATACTAATACGCATTTAGCAGGGTAAGTAACACTAGTATAATCAACCGACTCATGGCATAGCTCAACACTGTAAATGGTATGCCCTTCATCCAATAATGTCTGTAAGCTTGCCGTAGTACTATCGCTATATTCAACGCATACCCATTTTGCTTCATTTCTCGAAGCTTTTTTCATTTTTTTATCTGAAATAGTTAGCGCGCCACAAACAATGACTTTTTCGATAGCAAAAGCATCAGCCAAACGAATAAAGGCACCAATGTTATAACTGTTGGTGACATTATCTAATACCACGATTAAAGGTATTTTAGGCTTAGTTAAATATTCATCGCGTGTTGGTTTGTTCTTTCTGAGATCTTCTTTGGTAAGTTGTATTTTTGAATCCATTATTTCTACTCTGATTTCTTTTTATTACTAGCTGCTGATTTTTCGTTTTTCCTACGACAACATTATTGAATTTATCGCTCAGCCGAGGATTGTGCGACTTTATTCCATGAATATCAAATTATTGTCAAACAACTTTCATTTTGTTCATGAGCTTGTTGTCATAGATAAAATAAATCAAACCAATGTGACTTTAGAATATTTTAATCAGTACGAGAGGATAGTAATTTTATGGATTTTTTGTAGCTAAATTTTTCATTTTTTAAGTTGTTAAAATACCTATGAACTTTTTAATATTACGGATAAATTTTCTATTGAGCGGGTAATCTCTTTTTCAGTAATAGCACCAAAACCAAAGCGAATATGAGTAGGATCTGAGGATTCATCGTTGTAAAGTGTACTCAGTGTTGAATCTTTATGTTGTAAGTCTATTATTGATTTTCCCTTAATTACTTTTGATATATCTATCCACAAGGCCATTCCACCGGTAGGTAGGGTAAATGAGATAGTGTTACCAAACACTCTATTAAATTCACTTGCTGCAAAATTTCTTCTCGATTCGTACTGCTTTCTAGTTTTACGGATATGCTTTTTCACCTCACCAGACTCCATCAAATCTGATAAAACATGTTCAGTTATTGTGTTTCCTTGTCTGTCTATAAGTACTATTTCTTGTGCGGCTCTTTCAATAAATTTTTTATTAGCAGCCACATAACCTAATCTTAAACCTGGAGCAAAAACTTTAGACATTGAACCGATATGAACAACATTTTCTGAATTAGGTAAGCTGGCTAGAGGTGGAATGGGTTTGGTTTCATAATGAAATTCGTGGTCATAATCATCTTCTATTACTACAAAACTATGCTGTTTAGATAATTTAAGTAAATCGAGTCTTCTCTCCATCGGAAGACATACTGTCGTGGGATATTGATGGTGAGGTGTAGTATAAATACCTGCTACTTCATGTAGTGACAATAGTTTTTTCAACGCTGAAATATTTAAACCATTGTCATCTAATTCACATGTTAAAACTTTAAACCCATTCGATTCGAATGCCGCTCTAGCGGGTGAGTAACACATCTTTTCCATGATAATGACCCCTTTACTAGGATCTAAGACCCTAGAAGCCAAATATATTCCCATTTGACTGCCTCGGACTATGCAAATCTCTTCAGAGGAGCAATTCATAAAGCGGTCACTGGATAGCATTTTTTGAATTGAATCGCGTAGTTCTAAAGTGCCGCGTGGATCTCCGTAACCCAGACTTGAATGACGACTCAAGCTGATACAAGCTCTTCTATAGGCTCTTGCTAGTATTTCGTAAGGGATCAATCTCGTATCAGGAATGCCATCATTTGCAGTAGACATAGTCGTACTCGTACTGAGGGCGTCTTGATAAAGGTTTTCTACTAATTTAGAAGCTGCTTTAGTTTTTTGTGCATTGTTGATTAGTTGCTTATTTTTATCTGATAACTCATTTTCAGGCAAAATGTTTGAAATAAATGTGCCACATCTAGGTTTTGTAACTAACCATCCTTGTGATTCGAGCTCTTCGTATACCAGTTGCACAGTTTTTCGGTTAACCCCCAATTGCTTTGCTAATGAACGTGATCCTGGCAGCATAGAATCCGCAGCAAGACGGCCGTCTTTAATATCTGTTATCAGTTTGTTGAGTAATTTTGTATGAAATGTTTTACCTACACTATCTTCTAACCAAAACTTCATCTGCCAAGGTCTTAACATACAGCCTCCTATCAGGACCATTATAGTTGCTTAATCTGGATGTTATTAGTAGTCCAGTGTATTGCTATCCTGCACTCGTTGTTAAATAAACGCAAATATACGAGGAGAGTTAATATGAAAACAGCTGCTACAGCAAAAAAAGAACTTATGGTTAGTGCACAACTTGAGATGAAAAAAACTATTCAGGATATAGATTTATCCGATCGCCAAAAGCTAGCATTAACTTGCCGGATTTTATTTGATAAAGGCCATGATGCGGGAGTTGCAGGGCAAATTACGTGTCGTTCTACCAAGCCAGATACCTATCTAACACAAAGGTTCGGACAAGGCTTTGATGAAATTACTGCAGATGGCTTGATTGAAGTAGATCATGATCTTAAACCCTTAGATGGTAAGGGAATGGCCAATCCAGCGAACCGCTTTCATACTTGGGTGTACAAAGAACACCCTGAAGTTAACTGTATTGTTCACACGCATCCTACCTATATCGCAGCGTTATCAATGTTGAAAGTACCCCTTATTATTTCTCAAATGGATACTTGTGGTTTGTACAATGATTGTTCGTTTGTCGAGAATTGGCCAGGAGTACCTGTAGGCAACGAAGAAGGCATTCTTATTTCTGAAGCGTTAGGCAATAACCGAGCTGTTTTTCTCGCTCATCATGGACAACTAGTTACCGGTAAAACTATTGAGGAGGCCTGTAATCTAGCCATTTTAATAGAACGAGCAGCTAAATTACAGCTTCTCGCAATGGCTGCTGGTGAAATTCAGTCACTTCCTCATGAACTAGCACAAGAAGCTCATGACTGGGTGTCTACAGACAAACGCAATAAAGTAAATTTTGCCTATTATGCAAGACAAGCTCTTAAAAAACATACAGATTGTATATAAGGAAAGAAGATGAATTTATCAGGAATTATTGGTTATCCTATCACCCCTTTTAGTGATTTAATTAAAGGCGTTGATCTTGAAAAACTTGGCATTGTTATAGATATTTTACTTGATGCAAAAGTGGATGCTATTGCTGCCTTAGGCAGTGCGGGTGAGGCTGCTTACTTAACTAAGTTTGAATGGGAACAAGTTGCAAAATACACAGTAAAATATGTCGATAAAAAGGTACCTGTTGTTATTGGTATCGCTGAATTGACCACTGAGCAAGCAATAGAACGCGCCAAATATGCTCATGCGATAGGCGCAGACATGGTTATGGTATCGCCTTTCTCTTACTACAAGCTAAATGAAGCAGAGCTATTTCAGCATTATGAAAGTATTTCAAATGCAACGCCATTGCCCATCATGATATATAACAATCCTGCCACTTGTGGCGTCGATATGTCTCCTCAGTTCATGCTGACTATGATTGATGGCATTAAAAATACCTGCATGATTAAAGAGAGTACCGGTGATATTCAACGTATGCATAAAATCCATAAACTATCACAAGGAAAAGTACCTTTTCTAAACGGTTGTAATCATATGGCTTTAGAAGCATTAACCGCTGGAGCAAGCGGTTGGTGTACTACAGCACCCTGTTTAATTGGTGATAAACCTAAGCAATTATTTGATGCTGTAAAGCAAGGTGATACAGAAAAGGCACAAACGTTATTCTATCAACAATATGAATTTCTTGAATTCATTGTTACCTCCGGTTTAGCTGCTGCGGTAAAATCTGGTTTATCAATTCAAGGCAAGCTAGATGGCGAACCTAGAAAGCCCTTATTACCTTTAACTAAAGCTGCTCAAAAAACACTGAGAGACATGTTAACCGAGTTAGATTGTATTTAAAGCATAACTTAAAACATAGTTTTTTGACGATGCCAAGTAACCTGATGAGCGGTTACTTGGCTTTACCTATAATCGAAATTAAAGGAACCAATCTCTACACCAATAGACTTTTCATTAGTTTATGTTCAATAAACCTTGCTGGTTAAGCAAATATAGTGATAATCGGGCAAGGTTTTTACTTGTTAGGTCAATGGCGTGCAATTATTAGAAATAGAGTGTTTAGGTCAAACACTAC
Source organism: uncultured Colwellia sp. (assembly GCA_913058405.1). GTDB lineage: Bacteria > Pseudomonadota > Gammaproteobacteria > Enterobacterales > Alteromonadaceae > Colwellia. Next base: position 4,697 of record CAJXRC010000222.1, read on the forward strand.
GATTAGAAGGTTCAATGGCTGGATGGCAACAACTATTTTGGGGTGATCAATGTGTCTCTCAGATTAATGCCAATGCTGATAGTGAGACATTTTCACATCAATTTTCTCTACAAAGCGAGGGAAGTGAGCAGGGAGAGTTGCAAGTTGAACTCAAAGGTTCATTACAATGGCAGCCTTTTGACCTGCAATTTCAGTTGTTAGTCAATGAGGAGCTGTTGCAAGAAAATACCCTCAATGAAAAAGACATAGAACAACGTCAAGTCAGGCAAGGTGAAAAGCAACCAATGAAGTTCAGCTTTGTTGGTATGGCAGGTCTTGGTTTAAAGCTATTAAAAAGTGCCAAGGTCATTAAAGTATTATTTGCCGCGGGTAGTTTGGCGGCGTATAGCTGGTTATTTTCTATTGAATTTGCTATCGCACTTATCCTTTGTTTGGTCTTTCATGAATATGGCCATATTAAAGCGATGAAATATTTTGGTTTGAAAACCAAAGGTATTTATCTCATTCCTTTTGTGGGTGGCCTGGCGCTTAGCGATGACAAAATTAATACTCGCTGGCAAGATATCGTCATTTCCATAATGGGGCCTTTCTTCGGTTTAATACTTTCTATTGCCTGTTTAATTGGTTATTGGCTTACCGATATAGAAATACTCGCCGGTTTAGCAGTATTTAATGCCTTGCTCAATTTGTTTAATATGCTGCCAGTATTACCATTAGATGGTGGACATGTTCTTAAAAGTATTGCGTTTTCAATCAACTCTAAAGTGGGTTTAGTCGCCTGTGTTTTAGGTGCTGCGTTGGGGGTATATATCAGTTACCACTTTGGTTTAGCCTTGCTAGGTTTTTTACTGGCTATTGGTAGCATTGAAATATTCTTTGAATACAAGCGTCGACATTTAAGTGACCTATTACCCTTAAATCGCTATGCGCAAATTGTATCAGCACTTTGGTATGTACTTACTGTAGGCGGTTTAAGCGCCATTATTTGGTTTGTTGGTCAAACAGCTAATGATGCCTTGTCACTACCTCTTAAAATATTGGCTAGCTAGTGCCCATTGCCGAGCATGTAGTCTCTATCGGTGAGTAAAATAATAGATTAAACCAGCTGTGAAGTTGGTTTTCTTTTTTTAGCTAAATTAATTTAGTCAGTTTTTACTGAACTATATTAGTTAACTCTATTTACTTAACTTTGTTTTTAATAAATGATCTAATGAGAGTTTTCCTGCGCCAAATAACACAACTTGCAATAGAAGTAAGCCCCATATAACGTGTGAGTAAAGTGCTGCGGTTCCAATCACCATCGGTTATGCGTTGTTTATTAGACTGAAAAAAAGAAACTCTTCCGGCAGGAAAGATGACCAGCAAACCGTCATTATTGATATGGCTAAAACATTGTTTTATCGCTGAAGTATTTATTACTGCTTTAGGTTTTAGTGGATTAGCAAAAATAAAGAAATCCTTAATTTCCTTAAATATTTTCAAGCCAACGTTTGCCATTATTTTAGTATCGGAACGAAATGCTGTTAGCAAGTGGGCAATAATCACACCTTCTATCATTCCATAGGGATGATTGCATACAATAATACATCGACCACGTTGAGGGATTTTTTCCAATACGCCTTCAGCGCCAGCAACTTGAACACTCAATTAATCGAGTAATTTTTTTGAAAATTCCTGTTTATTTAATCCTGATAATTCACTAGATTCATAGATAGTGTGTAGTTTATTTATGCCTAATAACCTATCCAACAACGGACCGAAAAACTTAAAAATAGCCCCCAAGAAGGTATCAAGCGCCATGGAAGCAAGTCGTAAATCAGAATAAGGCTTTTCTAACGGTTCATGGCTCATAAATACTTCTATAATATCAATCAATCAATTAATCTTAAAAATTAGCGTTGTAATTTTTATATTTAACTTTTAGATGTCATAAGCTGTCTATAGGTTACAAATTTAATAAAAATTATCACTTAGTTCAGTGGCAATAAAATCAAAAACTCTACGAACTCTAAGGCTGGTTCGCAGCTCTTGATGGCACACCAACCAAACAGGGAGCTTCATTACTGGGCCTAAATGTTCGTACGCACGAACTAAATTAGGCTCTTGGTCGCCCATTTGTTCCGGATAGAAAATTACACCTTGCCCTTCTTTACATAGTGCGAGCTGTAATAACTGGAATGATGTAATCAGTGAAAAATTTTGTTTTGATAACTGCCAACCTTGTTTATTGAGTACATCGGTTAGCGAACTACTACGGTCAAAACCAATGATTTGTATGTCTTTTAGTTCAGAAAAGCTTGTTATTGTGGGAAGCTGATCTAAATATTCTGGTGTACCGTAAAGCCAAATAACTTCTTCACCTATTTTTTTAGCGATCAAATCATTCTGCGTAGGGTGAAAACTTCGAATAGCAATATCAGCTTCGCGCCGCTTGAGATCGCTAGCTTCATTCGTCACTACCACTTCAATATCAATGCCGGGTTCTTCTCGTCGTAATTTGGAAATTATTTTAGGTAACATATAAGCCGCGGTTAATTCACCCGCAGAGACAATAACAGAGCCTTCTATTTTTTGAGACTGGCCAGTGACTGCTAATGAAAACTCTAACGCCGCATCCCCCATGCCACGAGCATGTTCTAATAACTTCAAGCCACTGCTGGTTAACACGAGACGTTGTCCCACTCGTTCAAATAACGTAATACATAGCTCAGTCTCAAGTGCACTAACTTGCCGGCTTAACGTTGGCTGTGTTAAACCTAGCGCTTTCGCTGCAGCAGAGAGGGTGCCTTCTTCAGCTGTCACTAAAAAGGCACGAATATGATTCCAATCGAAATTTACCGATTTCCAAGTCATACGTATATGTATACCTAAGATGCAAAAAACACAGTATATATTCCATTAGCGTATAGGTAAAGTATCACCCATTGAAATGATAATTGGAGAATAGACTATGACAATTCTTGTTGTTGGCGCAAGTGGCGCAACTGGTCGTTTATTGGTTGAGCAGTTACTGGCTCAAGGTGAAAAAGTAAAAATAATCGTAAGGTCAATTGATGCATTACCTGATGTGATAAAACAAAATGATCAATTAATGATCACAGAGTCTACCTTGTTGGATATGACCTGTCTCTTATACACATCTCCGAGCCCACGAGACCGTACTAGATCTCG
>CAJXRC010000223.1 GCA_913058405.1 uncultured Colwellia sp.
GGAGATGTGTATAAGAGACAGGTAGAGCCTTTGTAATGTGGTTGTTCCACATAAAAAGGCGATAACGCCGTAAAAATGTCCAACAAACGCTGTCCGAAGGATTCGGCTAAAAGCGTCTTACTCTTTGTTGAGTAGTATTTGCTTAGAATGACTAGGCTACAAACTACTCGCCGCGATTAAAACGCTTTTATCTCGAACAAAATTTAACCGCGAGAGATCAACAGACCCTAAGCATTAGCAATAAATATAGCGCGTTTAGGGGCAGGGTAACCTTCAATTGTTTTGCTGCTGTCATTTGGGTCAAGAAAATCTTGAAGTGACTCAGTATCAATCCATTCAGTTTTTCGTTGCTCATCTAAAGCAGTAACATCGGTGTTTACTACACGAACGTTACTAAAACCACATCGCTCTAACCAAGCACACATAGCTTTTTCACTCGGTAAAAACCAAACATTACGCATTTTTGCATAACGTTCACCAGGCACTAATACAGTATTTTCATCACCATCGACAATGAGGGTTTCTAATACCAATTCACCACCTTTGACCAACTGTGCTTTTAATTGATAAATAAAATCAATTGGCGATCTTCGATGATAAAGCACACCCATGGCAAATACCGTATCAAATGCTTTTAATTCTGGTAGTTGTTCAACACCCAAGGGTAATAAATGCACGGAGCTATCATCAACAAAGTGCTTTATGGCATTAAATTGCATTAAAAAGAGTTGAGTTGGATCTATACCTACAACAAACTTAGCTCCTGCACCTCGCATTCGCCATAAGTGATAACCGCTACCACAACCAATATCTAACACATATTTACCGGATAAATCGCTAATATGTTCCGATAAACGATCCCACTTAAAGTCGCTACGCCACTCTGTATCTATGTGTAAACCATGAATATGGTATGGTCCTTTTCGCCAAGGTTTAAACTTTTTCATTAAATTTTCAAGGCGCTTAAATTGTCCTTGGTCCAAATCACCCAATTCGCCAACGCTAACGGTATCAACTATATCGATTGTTGAATTAGTCTCGACAACTGGCAATGCATCAAGGGTTTTCTGCCAATGTTTGAATTCACCATGTAAATTATTTTCATGCCAATGGCTTAATTGTGCAGGCAAGGTGTTTAGCCAATGGCCTAAATGATTGGTAGCAATTTGTTGGTAAAATTCGTTGAACTGTTTCATAGGATTCTAATTAGTCGTTTGGATGAGCGTACATTATATTTTATTTGTCATTAATTGATGGGTACTGGTTAATGACACTAGCTTTAATTTCTTGTTTTAAAAGTAGATTTATTAATATTCTAATAACCTTACTTGATAGCAATAAGTGAGGTGAAATTAAAACACTGAAACCATAACGAGACATGTTGAAAACCGGCTTGAGTCAATCGTTGTTTATGAACATCAAGAGAATCTGTTAGCATAACTTTTTCTAGCGCACTGCGTTTTTGCGCAACTTCAAGTTCACTATAGCCATTGTCTCGTTTAAAACTATGGTGTAAATCTACTAATACATTATCAATAACGTCATCATCGCTGGATATCTTTTCAGATAAAATCAATACACCACCAGGTTTTAAACCTTGGGCTATTTTATTAAGTAATGCTTGGCGCTGTGTCTTTTCGATAAATTGTAGGGTGAAATTTAAGACCACTATAGAAGCATTTTCTATCTTAATATCTTGAATATTACCTTCAATGATCGTGACTGGCGTTTTTCCTTTAAAAGCATCAATATGCATTTTGCAACGCTTTACCATATCGACAGAATTATCCACACCGATAATCTTACAATTATTGGCGGTGATTCCTTTACGCATAGCCAAGGTTGCTGCGCCTAAAGAACAACCAAGATCGTAGATGTTGCTATCATCTTGGGCAAAGTGCTGGCTAAGTCGACCTATAGTGTCGATAATCGTATTATATCCGGGCACAGAGCGAGATATCATGTCGGGGAAAACTTCAACGACTTGCGCATCAAAGGTAAAGTTTTTTACTTGTTTATGCGCTTGAGAGTAAATTAAATCAGTATCAGAATTATGCATTTTCTTTGCTATATTCACTATTATGTTAAGTTAGTATCGATACCCGCTGTCATTCAAAGAAAACTATTTCTTCTTCGTTGCTGTGACTTATAATGAGATAACCATTATTTCATAACAATGTCTTGCATTGAAATTGCTCAAGCACTATGAAACATGTATCTTGATTGGCAGCAGGTATATTATGGTTTATTTTAACCGATCTCATTAGCAACGCTATATTTATAGGGTGTTTTTTTGAATTTTTTTTATAAACAGACCAGTTACATCATTTTAATTACGTTGTTTTTGCCTATTTTTAGTCATATGGTATTGGCTGAAAAGGTTGTTGCTAAAGTTAAGCAACCTTTAACCATTGCTATTAATGAAACCTCTTTTCCTTATCACTCTGTTGATAAGCAGGGCAATGCTATTGGTTTGATGGCAGATATGTGGCGTCTATGGGCGAAAAAACAGAAGGTTGAAGTACAATTTACTGTGTTGCCTTGGTTAGAAACACTAAGTGAAGTCGCTAATGGGAATGTTGATATCCACGGTGGACTTTCTATTATCGACTCGAGGCGAAAAGCGCTTCAATTTACTCAACCACTGTTTTCTATTTATACCCATCTATACGTTAGTCGACAACTCGGTAATGTTAATAGTCTAGCTGATTTAAAACCTTACAGCATTGGAGTAGTCAAAGGCTCTGCTCATATCGAAAATCTGCAGAAAAACCATCCAGAGTTTGCATTGAAAACCTATGATAATCGTCACGATTTATACCGTGGGGCATTAAATAACGAACTTTTAGTCTTCACTGGTTTAGAAAAATTGGCAGATAATTTTCCTGATTATAATAGTTTAAGACAGCGTTTTCCTGCACATAAGGTCTTACGTTATCAACAAGGTGATTATGGGGTGGCCGTAGCAAAGGATAACGACGCACTACTCAGTTTCATCGAGCAAGGATTTGAAAAAATATCAAGAGAAGAGCGTGCTGATATTGAACGAAAATGGTTAGGTTTAGATAAACAAAAAGACAGTTTACTCGTTGCATTTTCATCACATTACCCCCCTTATATGGGCGTAAGTCCAGCAGGAGAACCACAAGGGTTATTGATTGATGTTTGGCGCTTATGGTCTAAACAAGTAGGGATTAATGTTGAGTTTGTTCCACGTGATATGTCTGAAGGTTTAGATCTTATAACTGAGCAAAAAGCCGACATACTCTTGGCTTATCCTGATCATGTTAAAACATCGGAAGATATAGCTTTTGCCAAACCAATTTACTCATCTAATGTGCAAGTTTTTCTAAATAATGTGGTTAAAGACGTCAAAGGTAAGTCATTTGATTCATTGGAGCAATTTACTCAACAGCTCAGCAATGGGGTAATTGGCATTTGGCAAGAATCTACTTTTAAAGAGCAATTGTTAGCACAATATCCACAATTGAATGTTCGTTATTTTAGTAGTCTAACTGCGATGTTAAATGCTGCGGAACGAAATGAGATATCGGGCATAGTGGGGTTAGTTGATTTAATTAATGCGAGATTAGTCCAAAATAATTTGCAAACACTTTTTTATCGCTTAGACAGTCCTACTATCACCTTAAAACTATCGCCTGTTATTCATCATGAAAATAATAAATTAATAGAGATCGTTAACAGAGGTTTTAACGAGTTAGATATTAATAGCCTTATAAAAATTGAAGATAGATGGTTAAACGGTGATACGGGAGAGCACTACTATAAAAAACAAGCCCAAAAAATTATATTAAGTGATGCTGATAAAGCCTTTATATCATCCCATGGAAAAATTAACTTAGGCATTATTAAGAATTTATCGCCGATTGAGTTTATTGATGAGCAAGGTAAATTTTCAGGTATTAATCGAGATATTACGCATTTAATTAGTGAGAGCACAGGTATTGAATTTAATTACATGCCTTTTGATAATTGGCAAGAGTTATATAAAGCGTTATTAGATAATAAAATAGATATGCTTGGCAGTATTACGCCAACTGCAGAGCGCGAAAAACTACTCATATTTACTGAAAGTTATTGGCAAATGCCATGGGTAATGGTGCATCCACAGTATTATGGTCGAAAAACAAAACTTGAGGATTTCTACGGCAAGCAAGTTGCTATTGTCAAAGGTTATTATTTAATTGCCAACCTCAGGAAAAAACATCCGTTAATTACCTTCAAACTAGTCGATAACAGAGAACAAGCATTAGTTGCATTGCAACAAGAGCGTGTCGATGGTTTTATCACCACTATGGCCTCGGCAACACAATTATTGAAGCAGGAAAATATTGTCACTTTGATGATATCTATGATGGAAGATGTCAGCTTAGAGAAGAGTCACTTTGGTATCAATAAACAGTTTCCCTTGTTAAAAGGAATAATTAATAAAGGTTTATTATCGATCACTGAAAAAGAGAAACAAGCCATTTATGATAATTGGTTTACGCTCGCCATAAATACAGGTCTTGATAAAAATGTCGTTCTACAAGTAGGGGCGCAAATTGGAGTCATTATTTTATTAGTACTCGGCGTTATTGTCATGTGGAATCGACGATTACAAGTTGAAATAAAACACCGAGAACAGCTAGAAAAAATAATGAAACACATGGCAACTCACGATGAATTAACTGGGCTTGCTAATCGAGTATTGTTGAAAGATAGATTAAGTACAGCCATAGCGTTTCACCAACGACAATCACTCAAAATGGCGGTTTTATTTATTGATTTAGATGGTTTTAAAAATATCAATGATACCCACGGCCATGGAGTCGGCGATGAACTATTACAACAAGTAGCATTGCGTTTGCAAGGGTGTGTGAGGAGTTCAGATACAGTAGTACGCTTTGGCGGCGACGAGTTTGTTTTACTGCTTACCGGGTTAAATAGTCCTAATGAAGCTGCTTATGTGGCAGAAAAAGTACTAAGGTTGATGCAAAAAGAGTTTGAATTATCTAAAACTAATGCATGTATTGGTTGTAGTATTGGTATTGCTATGTATCCAAATGATGGTGATAACGACACCGATCTGCTTAAGATCGCAGATACTATGATGTACAAAGTAAAAGCTGCCGGTAAAAATCATTACATTTTCAACTAATGCATTTACTTTGGCAGTCATGTTCTTAATGAGCTTCAACAATAATCCTATTCATAAATACATTTTCGCTACATTGGTAATGTCACTAAAACACGAATGAATGGCTTTAATTTACCCATCCGCTTGTTCTGGGGTGACATTAACAATCTTTGCTTTATAATATGCCCAAAATTATCGTAACAAACGTAAACTAGCGTTTGTTAATAAGTTTAATAGAATTGGTATAAGGCAAAAATACATGCGCACTCTTTATTGTGGTGAGGTAAATGAATCTCACATCGGGCAAGAAATAACTTTATGTGGTTGGGTTAACAAACGTCGTGATTTAGGCGCAGTGATCTTTTTAGATTTACGTGACCGTGAAGGCCTTGTGCAGGTTGTTTATGATCCAGATTTACCTGAAGTGATTAAAAAAGCCAATACTTTACGTAATGAATTTTGTGTACAGATAACAGGTAAAGTACGTGCTCGCCCAGAAGGGCAAGTAAATAAAGGCATGAAAACAGGTGGTATCGAAGTACTAGGTTTAGAACTTACTATCTTAAATAAGTCTGCGCCATTGCCGCTTGATTCGAACCAAACTAACTCTGAAGAGCTACGATTAAAATATCGTTACCTTGATTTACGTCGTGTTGAAATGACCGAACGTTTACGTTTCCGCGCTAAAGTTACTTCTGCAGTGCGTAGCTCGCTAGAATCACAGGGGTTTTTAGACATTGAAACTCCAATCCTAACCGCGGCAACTCCTGAAGGTGCCCGTGATTATCTGGTACCGAGTCGTACGCATAAAGGTCAATTTTTTGCTTTACCGCAATCACCACAATTGTTCAAACAATTGCTAATGATGTCAGGTATGGAACGTTACTACCAAATAGTTAAATGTTTCCGTGATGAAGATTTACGTGCTGATAGACAACCTGAATTTACACAAATAGATATTGAAACCTCGTTCATGAGTAGTGATCAGGTAATGGAAGTAACGGAAAAAATGATCCGTGAATTATTCCAAACAATGTTGAATGTTGATCTGGGTGAGTTTCCACGTATGCCTTATTCTGAGGCGATGACTCGTTTTGGTAGTGATAAACCAGACTTACGTAATCCATTAGAGCTAATTGATGTTGATGATATTTTAAAAGATGTAGAGTTTAAAGTATTCTCAGGCCCTGCTAACGATGAAAATGGTCGTGTTGCCGTAATTTGTCTACCTCAAGGCGCAGCTAAGTTCTCACGTAAAGGCCTTGATGAATTAACAAAATTTGTTGGCATTTACGGCGCTAAAGGTATGCCTTGGTTAAAAGTGAATGATATAGATGCCGCGCTTTCAACAGGTGTTGAAGGTTTACAGTCACCAATTTTAAAATTCTTATCAAGTGATGAAGCTATTGCTTTATTAAAACGTACTAATGCGAATACAGGCGATATTATTTTCTTTGGTGCAGACCAATATAATGTTGTAACTGAATCTTTAGGTGCACTTCGCCTTAAATTAGGTGAAGATCTAAACTTACTTGAAGGTGAGTGGAAACCTCTTTGGGTTGTTGACTTCCCAATGTTTGAAGAAGTAGATGGCCATATGCACGCTATTCATCATCCGTTTACGGCACCAACTAATCTAACCGCTGAGCAATTAGAAGCTAACCCTGTTGGCGCGTTATCTGATGCTTATGACATGGTTTTAAATGGCTGTGAACTTGGTGGTGGCTCTGTGCGTATTCACAATCAAGATATGCAAGCAGCGGTATTTAGAATTTTAGGTATCAGTGATGAAGAAGCAGAAGAGAAATTCGGCTTCTTACTTGAAGCGTTACAATACGGTGCGCCACCACATGCCGGTTTAGCATTCGGCTTAGATCGCCTCGTTATGTTAATGACGGGTGCTAGTTCAATTCGTGACGTAATGGCTTTCCCGAAAACCAATACAGCGGCGTGTCCATTAACCAATGCGCCAGGCAAAGCTAATCCAGAGCAGTTAAAAGAGTTAGGTGTTGCCGTGCTTGAAGAGAAAAAAGAGCCAGCAGTTTCACAAGACTAATAACTTAACTATTAAATAGCTAACAGCTAGATAATTAACTGCTAAAAAAGCGTATTGAGGGTTTCCCATCAATACGCTTTTTTTATACACTCAGTTTGCCTACTCACCTTCTAACACTGATGGTGTTTCTTATTTTAAGGGTTTAAATGACAATTATTTTAGGTATTGATCCTGGCTCACGTTTTACCGGTTATGGTGTGATAGAGCAGCAAGGACAAAAATTTACCTACCTTGGCAGTGGCTGTATCAAAGCACTAAGTCAGGGGGAAGATTTAGCTTCACGTTTACAAACTATTTTTGCTGGCGTATCTGAGTTAATTATTCAGTTTAAGCCTGACTTGTTTGCTATTGAACAAGTTTTCATGGGGGTCAATCCTGGAGGCGCTTTGAAGCTCGGTCAAGCACGAGGTGCAGCCATAGTTGCGGCGACAAACTCTGGTTTATCTATTAGTGAATATTCCGCGCGACAAATTAAGCAAGCTGTTGTTGGCACGGGGGCAGCTGATAAAAGCCAAGTACAACATATGGTAAAAAGTATTTTAAAGTTACCTGGCACTCCTCAAGCCGATGCTGCAGATGCCTTGGCAGTAGCGCTATGTCATGGTCATAGCCATACTAGTCCTGTCTCTTATACACATCTGACGCTGCCGACGAAGAGGATAGTGTAGATC
>CAJXRC010000224.1 GCA_913058405.1 uncultured Colwellia sp.
TGTGAGTAGGGTTCACCAAACGCTTGTTGATAAAAATCGATAACTTCTGCTTCGCTTGAACGGGTGAAATAATTAATTACAGCAGGTAATTTATCAGTGAATTCAGCAAAAACTTGAGCATTATCCAAGATTGGAATATCAATAACACCATTATTGATTACCTTACTGACGACTTCTTCTTCAATTTCTTCAATGACGGGCTCTAAAACAACAGGGGCTTGAGTAGGCTTCTCTTCAATGTCTTGTGTTGAAGAGCAGGCACTTACGCCAACTGCTATCATGCTAAGTAATGTAAAATGCTTAACAGCTTGTTTTACTCTCATTTAAGTCACTTCCGTTCAAGTTTGTATTTTATATAACTTCAAATATATACGATTTTTAACACTAACGCGATAATCGCCTAACAAATAACATAAAAACAGTTTGTTAGGTGTTTTGTCTAGTGCTGAGCCCTATCGCCATATTACGACCTAGGCATATCTTTATAATGGTCAACCCATATTGCTGTAGCGCCACAAATAGCAACAGGCATTACCACAAGGTTTATAATAGGGATCATAGAGAATAAAGCGACAGTGATGCCAAAGCTATAACTGATCCCTTGCTTTTGTTTTAACATCTGTTTCATTGTAGCGAATGGAACTTTGTGATTATCAAACGGGTAATCTTTGTATTGTATTGCCATCATCCAAGCAATGAATAAAAACCAAATAATTTGCCCTACAACGGGTAATAGCCACATGATAATAAAAAATCCTATGGCGCGAGGTAAGTAATAAGCGAGTTTTTGCCATTCTCTGCTCAATGTTCTTGGTATATCTTTTACAACATCGAGCATGCTGCCTTTAGGTGCTTCATTGCCTGACAAAATAGCTTCCATTTTTTCAGATAATAATCCGTTAAATGGAGCTGCTAGCCAGTTCGCCACGGTACTAAAAATAAATGAAAAAACAACTAAAATAGTGAGCACAGCCAGAGGCCATAACACCACACTCAACCAATCAAGCCAGCTTGGTAACCAAGACATCATACTTTCCATGTAAGTATTCAGTTCTAAATAGACAAAGTAAAAAGCAAAACTAAATAGCAAGGCATTGATTGCTAAGGGAATGAATACAAATCGACGTATGCCTTTTTGTCTTATTAAACTAAAGCCTTTAAAAAAGTAGCTGGCGCCACTGTGATCGATGGGCGAAAATTTAGCTTTTTGAGGTGAATGTGACATGAGAGTGAAATATTCCTAAGTAACTGATATTCATCGCGTGAGTATATACTTATTACTAACCAAAGTGCAGGGGGCAGGAGGAATTTACATCACTTTATGCTTTGATCATTTTACCTGTTATAGAGCCATTTTATTCCATTGAATAAGCACTGGAGTAATACAATTTTATCCTTGCTGTGATTTAAAATGAAACAGTCACTATTTCATTAAAGCGTCTTGAATTGAAATTGCTTAAGCCCTCTGAAACCAACATATTAATTGGTAACCAATATAAATGCTTCTTTCATACTTTTACAACATTAACTTGTTACAAATCTCTCTAATTTCTGATAAAGTTTTCTGTTAACATATTGCGATAAAAATCGTATGAAAAATAGTAATCAAGAAAGCAAATAGGTTCGAAAATGGAAGATAACTTCAGAAACGTCTTAATTATACTCAGTGCCATTGTCATTACCGCAATATTCATTCATGGCTTATGGACATTAAGAAAACAAAAAAATCCCTATAAGCTGAAAACTTCGAAAGACAAAGCTGACCCTATTACACGAGACTTTGATCGTAAAGGTTTCGACCAAGATGGTGTTGGGCAAGTTAAAGTTAAAACAAATGTTGAAAGTGATAATACGAACCTTGAAAGAGCGGCTGTTACTGAACACTTTATAACGGAAGGTGTCCAATTACCTGACGATCTATCTAAAAGCCAAATAATAATAAAAAATGATGTTTTGGGAGAGCTTTCTGGTCAAGCAGCAAAAGCTAAAAAAGAAAAACTTGATAACAGCGCGATTCAGAATTTAGATAGCAGCCTTGAAGATGACTGGTTCAAAGAAGATGATAATACTCAATTTACCAAAGATGAATTAGGTGATGCATTAACACCTGAGCCATCGAGTGAAAGTGTTAAGAAAAAGCCGGCAAAACCCAAAGCACCTGTCCATATTGAACCTTTGTATGAACAACCTGTTACACAAGCTAAACCCGCGCGTACGCCAATTAATAAAGTGAGTAAAACACCATCAAAAGCGGTGCAAAAGCGTGACCAAATTGAAATTGATTTTGATAATCAAGTGGCTGAAGAAAAGATTGCACCAGCAAAGAACAACACAGCATTAGAGCCACAGGTCATTATTTTATCTGTAGTTATGCCAGCAAATCAGCAAATGTTCGGTGCAGCACTATTACCGAGCTTACTAACTCTTGGTTTGAAATACGGTGAAATGAACATTTTTCATCGTCATGAAGATAATGCCGGTAAAGGTAAGGTGACCTTTAGTTTGGCTAATATCATGAACCCCGGCTCATTTGATTTAGATAGCATGGAAACGTTTGCCACGCGTGGGGTCAGCTTGTTTATGACTTTACCTAATGCAGGGGACCCTTTTTACGTGTTTGAACAAATGCTTAATGCAGCAAAGCAATTAGCTCAAGAGTTTAATGCACAAGTTCTTGATGATAAACGCAATGTTATGACTAAACAAACCGAGCAACATTATCTCAGTAAAATACGCGAATTTGATCGTAAAAGCCGCATTGCGCTTGTGGAATAAACAGTTACGATTGCTACGCTACTTAAATATTACAACGGGCTTCAAGCCCGTTTTCTATTTTATATCCATTAACAATAAACGTTATGTATCACCTTCTTATTAAAAACCAATGGAGGTGACCTAATGCAAATTATTAAACTTAGTGAATTATTTTTATGTCAAATGCCGAAGAGCAAATTAGCCAACTACAACAGCAGCTTAATCAATATAATCATGAATATTATGTATTAGACCAACCGAGTGTACCTGATGCAGAATACGATCGATTAATGACAGCATTAATCGATTTAGAAAAGGCCAACCCCGAGCTGAAAACAATTGACTCCCCAAGCCAAAAAGTAGGGGGGCAGGCATTAAAATCATTTACCCAAGTTACTCATCAACTACCGATGCTCTCTCTTGATAATGTCTTTTCTCTAGAAGATTTTCACGCCTTTGTTAAACGCGTAAAAGATAGATTGAATGACAATCAAGCATTAACCTTTTGTGCCGAGCCTAAATTAGATGGTTTGGCGGTAAGTTTGCGTTATGAGCAAGGTCAGTTAATACAAGCGGCGACACGTGGCGATGGGAGTGTTGGAGAAAATATTACGACCAACATTCGTACAATTAAATCTATTCCGCTTAAATTAATGGGCACACCAGGTAAAGATTTTCCTGATATCGTTGAGGTTCGCGGTGAAGTTTTCATGCCTAAGGCAAGCTTTGATGCATTAAATACTTTGGCTAAGAAACGTGGTGAGAAAGGCTTCGCTAATCCACGTAATGCAGCGGCGGGAAGTTTACGACAACTTGATTCTAAAATTACTGCAAAGCGTAATTTAGCTTTTTATGCCTATAGTCTTGGCTTTGTAGGAAAACTGTCTGATGAAGGCGGTGAAAGTACAGACTTAACCAATGACTTTTTTGCCAATTCTCATCATGAAAGACTGTGCCAGCTGAAAAAACTGGGTTTACCTATGTGCCCAGAGGTGCGTTTACTTGAAAGTGAACAAGCCTGTGATGGGTTCTATCGAGATATCTTAGAAAAGCGTAGTGCTTTAAGTTATGAAATTGATGGCACGGTATTAAAGGTTGACGAGATTTCTTTGCAAAAACGCTTAGGATTTGTGGCGCGAGCTCCACGCTGGGCAATTGCTTACAAATTCCCAGCCGAAGAAGAATTAACCTGTGTTGAAGATGTAGAGTTTCAAGTTGGACGTACCGGCGCGATCACGCCTGTTGCACGTTTAAAACCAATTTTTGTTGGTGGTGTAACGGTATCGAATGCGACATTGCATAATCAAGATGAAATAACGCGTTTGGGTCTGAAAATAAATGATATCGTCGTTATCCGTCGAGCTGGTGATGTTATTCCACAAATCGTCAGTGTCGTGCTTGATAAACGTCCAGATAATGCCCTTGACGTGGTTTTTCCAACCAGTTGTCCTGTCTGTGACTCTGCTGTAGCCAAACCTGAAGGAGAGGCTGTACTTAGGTGTACCGCAGGACTTTTTTGTGCAGCTCAGCGAAAAGAAGCAATTAAACATTTTGCATCACGTAAAGCACATGATGTTGACGGTTTAGGTGACAAACTAGTCGAGCAACTTGTGGATGAAAAGTTGATAAATACACCAGCTGATTTATTCAAATTAACTGAAATCCAAGTCAGTACTATGGAGCGGATGGGGAAAAAGTCGGCGACAAACTTAATTGCCTCACTTGAAGTGGCCAAAAGTACCACGTTAGCTAAATTTATTTATGGATTAGGTATTCGCGAAGTAGGGGAAGCAACAGCAGCCAACTTAGCAAACCACTTTTATACTTTAGCTGCTATTGAAAGTGCCTCTCTTGAACGATTACAAGAAGTCTCAGATGTTGGGGAAGTTGTCGCCAAAAATATTATCAACTTCTTTAAAGAAGAGCACAACTTAGCCGTTGTTTCAGGATTAAGTGAGGTAATGAATTGGCCTACTATTGAAATAAAATCAGCCGAGGAGTTACCACTAGCGGAGCAAATTTTTGTGTTAACGGGTACGTTGACACAAATGGGAAGAACGGAAGCTAAAATAGCGTTGCAATCCTTAGGTGCGAAAGTATCAGGCAGTGTATCCAAGAAAACGGATTTTGTTGTTGCTGGAGATAAAGCAGGATCTAAATTGACTAAAGCGCAAGACTTAGGCATATCAGTGCTTAGTGAAGATGGGTTAGTCGCCTTACTTACTGAACATGGCATAACTATTTAGTTCATCGTTAGCATGTGAATTAACAAAAGGACGCTTAATAGCGTCCTTTTTTGTGGGCTTTAAATCTGTGTGTTTTTAAACGTATATTAGTATCGGGCTTTATTTAGTATTACGTGTTAACCGCCAAAATGAGAAACCAGCGGCAAAAAACAATACCATAGGATAAAAAGAATGACTTGCCACTGACAGTGGAGAAATATGCAAAGTAGCGCCAAGTAATAGCACTTGAGCCCCATACGGCAACATACCTTGGTTAATACAGGCAAAAACATCGAGTAAACTGGCTGATTCAGCAGGTGATAACTCGCCATCAGTAGCAAGGTTTTTAGCCGTATCACCAGTGACAATAATTGATACTGTGTTGTTCGCAGTAAAGAAGTTACAAATAAAGGCAAGACCAGCAATACCTAGGCCTGCTGCGCGTCTTTTATTATTAGGCGTTAGTTTTCTAGCAAGTGTTTCTATAACACGTGTTAATGCCGATAAACCACCTTGCTGGCGAACTAGCTCACTTAAACCACCAATGAAGAGGGATAAAAGAAAGATGTCTTGCATGCTGGAAAAACCGGCAGTGATATCATTTAACCAAGCAGAGAACTGGTAACCATTACTGATCATACCAATTGCTGCGGCTAGCACTATGCCCAAGGTTAAAACGACAAAAACATTCACTCCCATCAAGGCCAGTACGAGAATAACTATGTAGGGAATCAAGCCTGCAACCGCTGACTCGTTAGTTAATTCATGATTCACTTCACCACCTAAAACGGTAAAGATCACTAAGCAGATAAGTGCAGCGGGAACGGCAAATTTAAAGTTAACGCGAAACTTATCTTTCATATGCGCGCCTTGACTACGCGTAGAAGCGATAGTCGTATCAGAAATAATTGACAAGTTATCTCCAAAAATAGCGCCAGAAATTAAGCAACCAGCGACGAGTGCGGCGTCTAAGTTGGCTGATTCAATAAAGCCTAATGCAACAGGTGCTATAGCAGCAATGGTGCCCATAGATGTACCCATTGCGGTAGATAAAAAAGCAGCAACTAAAAACAAGCCAGGTAGTAACAGGTAATCAGGGAAAACAGCTAAGCCTAGTTGTACGCTTGCATCAACGCTGCCGGTTGCTTTGGCAACAACTGAAAACGCACCCGCGAGTAAATATATAATACACATAGTTGTTATGTTGCTATTACCCGCCCCTTTAATGAATTGCTCAATTTGACTCTCTATTGTGCTTTTAGATATATACTTTCCGAGGGCAATTGAAACGATGATAGCAGGGATAATAGCGATACTTGCAGGAAGCTTATAAAAAGCAAAATCAACACCTTGTAATGTTAAAATTATACCAGTACCGAGAAATAGCCCTAAAAAAACGGCAAATGGAAGCAGGGCAAATAAGTTTTCTTGGGGGGCATTTTTATTAGTCATATTACAGTTATATAAAACAATATCGTTGCTGCATTATAAAAGTAAATTCACAACTGTCAATGTAGATGTTTAGATGGCCAAAAGGTTTGGTGATATAAATGGGGCGAAAAAAAAGGTCAACCACCTAAGTAGCAGACCTTTCATGTAAAGCTAAGCATAAATTAACGTGAAACTAAAACTATACTTATTCGGCACGTTTAAAATTAGTGCTATACGGCGGCTTGTGTTTGTTCATCAGCCCAAGCAACAGCTTGATTGTAATGCTCTACCACTTTATCTTTATCTAACGATAATTTTTCCATCACTAACGTGGTTTTATCCCATTGTGCCTGTTCGATAAATCCGACTAACTTAATTAATGCAGCCATCACGCCTTTTTTAGTCAATAGCGGCTGTTTGATATCTTCTGATAATGGTAGTTTCTCTAGAATCGAAGCCATGTCCTCATCCAAAATGGCATCTATCATTGATAATAGTCCAGTTAAAAAAGCAATGGAAATATCTAGTTGTGAACGGATATCTTCAGCGACCAACTCACAGAACTTTGCTCTGGTCATTGCTAAGTTAATTAACTCAGATGGCTTATTAGGGTTTGCTGTAATGGCAAACATCAACCCGATAAATCGTTTTAACTCACCTGACCCTAAAATAACGAGGGCTTGTTTGATTGTAGAGATTTCATTACGACGTTTGAAAATAGCGGAGTTAGCATATCTAAGTAGTTTATAAGACAACGATACATCACGCTCAAAGACACTCGTGATGCTATTTAAATCAAGATCTGTTTTAGACGTTTCATAAAGGAGCTCTGCCATTGCCATTTGAGAAGGAGATAAATTTTTTGTTTTTATCATTTCAGGCTTAGCAAAAAAGTAGCCCTGAAAGTAATCAAAACCGAGTTGAAACATTTGATCATATTCTTCATATGTTTCAACTTTTTCAGCTAACATTTTGATATGGGGGTAATCTTTAGTTGCTTTAAGCACTTCGCGTATTTCATCAAGTCCGCTGAGTTGAATATCAATCTTAATGATCTTGATATAAGGGTAAAAATGCGCCCAAACACTTTGGTGTTCATAATCGTCTAAAGCTAAGGTATAACCTTTTTTATGTAAATCTTTACAATATGCTAATAACTGTTTGCCTGGCTTTATTGTTTCAAGAATTTCAACCACCACCTCTTCAGGCTCAAGCATCTCAGGATAGCCTTGCTTTAAGGTTTCAAGGGTAAAATTGATAAAGGCGGGTTTATTACCTGTAAATTCGCTGATGCCCATATTAAACTGACTAGCTTCAATCATTTTGCTAGTTGCTTCATCACCATCAATATCAGGGAAAACATTATCTATGCTGTCTCGGAAAAGTAACTCATAAGCCTGTCTCTTATACACATCTCCGAGCCCACGAGACCGTACTAGATCTCGT
>CAJXRC010000225.1 GCA_913058405.1 uncultured Colwellia sp.
CCATTCACTACAACCATTCACTACAACCATTCACTACAACCATTCACTACAACCATTCACTACAACCAATGCTTTGCCTCTAAACCTTTTAATTCTCACTAAGTGGGCAATAAATTAAAGGCAAAAAAATGCGGGTTACTTGACTTAATTAAGTTAGGTAACCCGCATTTTTATTCTAATTAGATAGTAAAATAGAAGTACTACCTACTAACTATTATACCACTGTCACCGGTACTGCTTGAGCAGTGTACTTAGTAGTCATCTCATGCGTAGGAGGAGCGAATCGAGTTAAATCGATACCTTCTACTGCTGACTTGTACTCTTCGATTGTTGGGAAACGACCAAGCATAGTTGAAAGTACAACTAATGGCGTAGAGCCAAGTAGTGATTCACCTTTCTTCTCCGCAGTATCGGCAACAACACGGCCTTGGAACAAACGAGTTGACGTAGCAATAACCGTATCGCCTGGTTCAGCTTTCTCTTGGTTACCCATACATAAATTACAGCCAGGGCGTTCAAGATACATGATGTTTTCGTATTTCGTACGTGCAGCATTTTTAGGTACAGCATCGTCAAATTCGAAACCTGAGTATTTTTGTAAAATTTCCCAGTCACCTTCAGCTTTAAGTTCATCAACAATATTGTATGTTGGTGGCGCAACAACTAATGGTGCTTTAAATGAAATGCTACCGTTTTGCTTTTCAATGTTACGGAACATTTGAGCAATGATTTGCATATCACCTTTATGCACCATACAAGAGCCAACAAAGCCTAAATCTACAGATTTACCATCGTAGTATGAAACTGGACGAATAACATCATGGGTGTAACGTTTAGAAGCATCTTCGTTGTTTACATCTGGATCGGCAATCATTGGCTGGTCGATAACATCTAAATCAATCACTACTTCTGCGTAGTACTTAGCATTATCATCTGGTGATAGTGCTGGGTTAGTACCCGACTTAATGTCATTAATACGAGTGTCAGCTAATGCGATTAAACCGTTAAGTGTTTTCGCTTCGTTTTCCATACCCTTGTTGATCATTATTTGGATACGGCTCTTAGCAAGCTCAAGTGATTGAATTAACGTTTCATCTTCAGAGATACAGATAGACGCTTTAGCCTTCATTTCTGCAGACCAATCAGTAAATGTGAATGCTTGGTCAGCTAATAAAGTACCAATATGCACTTCAATGATACGGCCTTGGAATACGTTCTCACCACCAAATTGTTTAAGCATTTGGGCTTGAGTCGCATGAACTACATCGCGGAAATCCATGTGGCCTTGCATGTTACCTTTAAAAGTAACTTTTACAGACTCAGGGATTGGCATAGCCGATTCACCTGTGGCTAGCGCAATTGCTACTGTACCCGAGTCAGCGCCAAATGCTACACCTTTAGACATACGAGTATGAGAGTCACCACCAATGATGATTGCGCGATCGTCTACTGTAATATCGTTTAGTACTTTATGAATAACATCAGTCATTGCATGGTAAACGCCTTTCGGGTCACGTGCAGTAATAAGACCGAACTTGTTCATGAATGCCATAAGCTTAGGAATGTTAGCTTTAGCTTTGCTATCCCAAACTGACGCTGTATGACAACCTGATTGATATGCACCGTCTACTAGTGGAGAAATAGTAGATGCTGCCATCGCTTCAAGTTCTTGACATGTCATAGGACCTGTCGTGTCTTGAGAGCCAACAATATTCACTTTAACGCGAACATCCGAGCCAGCATGTAATGGTGTTTCAGACGTTACACCAACAGCATTGTTATTAAAGATTTTTTCAACTGCCGTTAAACCTTGACCTTCATGAGAAATTTCTTTTGAAGTTGCATATACAGGTGGTGTTGTTACGCCAAGTGTTTGTGCAGCGAACGTTTGTAATTTCTTACCAAATGTTACCGCGTAAGAACCACCTGCTTTCATGAATTCTACTTTCTGTGGTGTAAAGGCTGAAGATATATCCGCAAGCTCTTTGTCACCGTTGTATAATTTCTTCGCTTTGGTATCAATAGTTAACACAGTACCCGTTGCTACTGAGTAAGCTTCTTCTAAAACTGCATCACCATTTGCATCAACAACTGCGTTGCCACTTGCATCTACTTTCTTAACCCAGTTCTTAAGGTCAAGACCAATACCGCCAGTTACATCAACTGTTGTTAAGAAGATTGGAGAAATACCATTAGTACCAGCAACTACCGGTGCAATGTTAATAAATGGTACGTATGGGCTTGCTTGTTTACCTGCCAATAGTGCAACGTTGTTAACACCTGACATACGTGAAGAACCAACACCCATAGTGCCTTTTTCAGCAATTAACATCACTTTCGCATTAGGATGCTTAACTTGTAATGCTAGTATTTCTGCTTGAGCTTCTGGTGTGCTCATGCATTGGCCATGCAATTCACGGTCAGCACGAGAATGGGCTTGATGACCAGGAGAAAGTAAATCAGTTGAGATATCGCCTTCACCGGCAATATAAGTCACTACTTCAACTTTTTCTTCAACATTGGGTAATTTTGTGAAAAATTCAGCTTGTGCGTAGCTTTCTAAAATTTCTTTGGCAAGTGCATTGCCTGCTTTAAATGCAACGTCAAGACGGCTAGTATCTGCGTCATATAAAAACACTTGAGTCTTTAATACTTCAGCCGCTTCTTTTGCTACAGCTGCGTCATCAGATAATGCTAAATCAAGAAGCACTTCAATTGATGGACCACCTTTCATATGAGATAACAATTCAAAAGCGAATGTTGGTGTAATTTCAGCAACTACTGACTCAGATAAGATAATTTCTTTTAAGAAAGCTGCCTTTACGCCTGCAGCGCTGGTTGTGCCAGGTAAAGTGTTATAAATGAAAAAGTTAAGAGACTCTTCGCGATGCGCGTTACCTGAGTCTTGAATCTGAGTGATAATCTCAGATAATAAATCGGCAGAATCGATTGGCAAAGGTGCCAATCCTAGATCGGTTTTACGACTTTCTATTTCTTTAATGTACTCTGAATATAAGCTCATCTGATACTCTCTCTAGCTATAAAATGGCTAATAATATTGACATTACTAGCAAGGACAAATTTTTGCGCCTATTTTACCTGATTTTCTGCTAACTACTAATCATTTGCTTAAATAAGCACTATTCATAACGGTAATGGCAACTAGAGAATATAGTTATGTGACTTATATTGGATTATTGGTTACGCTGGAAATACTCTTTTAAAGGTGATGTTCAGTCCTTAAGCCTCCTATATCCATGCAAGTTCGCGACTAAAATACCCTTATCTTGACAGATGTATCTCTCTTCCAGTCGCTGAAAATCACCTTGTATTCTATACTTTAATCAAACTGCCTAACTCAATACTTCATACAGCCATGTTAATAAGTGTAATGCTTAACTTTTTGCTAATAGCGTTTTTAGAAAAGTCGACAAATTTCCGTAAATGTTAAAAACAATGAAAAATAGCCTAGTAGTATAGTCGTACAGATAAAAATAAAAAACAGTTTAAGCTTATGAAATAAATAAATTATAAATTTGGTGAATGTTGATAATAAGTATAGTGACTAGTTGCAGGTGACAAAAAGTGTCGACAATATTGTATTATTAAGCTGAATTTTTAATCCTGGATACTTAAAAGCTTTGTCCTAAATTGGCTCTATGTTAACGAGTCATCCCGAAAGTGACTAGTGTCTCCAAATAAAAAGGTGAATGTCGTGCTTCAAGAATATCGCAACCACATAGCAGAACGTGCAGCTGAAGGTCTCGTACCTAAAGCTTTAGACGCTGAACAAACAGCAGCATTAGTCGAATTAGTTAAAAACCCACCAACTGGTGAAGAAGCCTTTTTAATTGATTTATTAACAAATCGAGTACCCGCTGGCGTTGATGATGCCGCTTATATTAAAGCAGGATTTTTAGCCGCAGTGACTAAAGGTGAAGCGACTTCATCAATATTAAGTACTGAGAAAGCCACTGAATTATTAGGCACCATGTTAGGTGGTTATAACATTCAGCCAATGATTGACCTTTTAGACAATGAAGTACTATCTTCAGCGGCTTCACATGGTTTATCAAATACCTTATTAATGTTCGATGCCTTTCATGATGTGCAAGAAAAAGCTGAAGCAGGTAATGCTGCAGCTAAGCAAGTCATGCAATCATGGGCTGATGGTTCTTGGTTTACTTCTAGAAAAGAAGTGGCTAAAAAAATTACGGTTAAAGTATTTAAAGTTACTGGTGAAACAAACACCGATGATTTATCTCCTGCTCCTGATGCATGGTCTCGCCCTGATGTTCCATTACATGCTAAAGCAATGCTTAAGATTGGCCGTGAGGGTATTAACCCTGAAGAAGATGGCGTAATTGGTCCTATCTCTCAAATTGAAGAATTACAAAAAGACGGTATCCCACTAGCTTATGTTGGTGATGTTGTGGGTACGGGTTCTTCACGTAAATCTGCAGCTAACTCTGTTTTATGGTACATGGGTGATGATATCCCTTGTATTCCAAACAAACGTAGTGGCGGTGTCTGTTTAGGTGGCAAGATCGCGCCTATTTTCTATAACACTTTGGAAGATTCAGGCGCATTACCCATTGAATTAGACGTACAAAAAATGAATATGGGCGATATTATCGACATTTACCCATACGAAGGTGTTGTTAAAAACGCTGCTGGTGAAGTTATTGCAGAATTTACACTTAGCCCGGTATTATTAGATGAAGTTCGTGCTGGTGGTCGTATTCCATTGATCATCGGTCGTGGCTTAACTGGTCGTGCTCGTGAAGCATTAGGTTTACCTGAAGCTGATTTATTTGCTAAGCAAGTTGCTGTTGCTGATACAGGTAAAGGTTTTACCCTTGCTCAGAAAATGGTGGGTAAAGCTTGTGGTGTTGAAGGTGTTCGCGCTGGTCAATACTGTGAACCAAAAATGACTACTGTTGGCTCACAAGATACAACAGGCCCTATGACACGTGATGAATTGAAAGATTTAGCCTGTTTAGGCTTTTCTGCTGATTTAACTATGCAGTCATTCTGCCATACATCGGCATACCCTAAGCCTGTTGATGTTATTACCCATCACACATTGCCTGATTTCATGATGAATCGTGGCGGTGTTTCACTTCGTGTGGGTGATGGTGTAATCCACTCGTGGTTAAACCGTATGTTATTACCAGATACTGTAGGTACTGGTGGTGATTCTCATACACGTTTCCCATTAGGTATTTCATTCCCTGCGGGTTCTGGTTTAATTGCTTTTGCTGCAGCTACAGGCACAATGCCTTTAGATATGCCTGAGTCAGTTCTAGTTCGTTTTAAAGGTGAAATGCAGCCGGGTATTACCTTACGTGACCTAGTACATGCTATTCCTTATACAGCAATTAAAAATGGTTTATTAACTGTTGAAAAAGCAGGTAAAGTAAACGAATTCTCTGGTCGTGTATTAGAGATTGAAGGTCTTAAAGGTTTAACCGTTGAGCAAGCATTTGAATTATCTGACGCATCAGCTGAACGTTCAGCTGCAGGTTGTTCAATCAAACTTGAAGAAGATGCCGTTGCTGAATACTTAACTTCTAACATTGTTATGCTTAAGTGGATGATCAGTGAAGGCTACGGTGACGTTCGTACTATCACTCGTCGTATTAAGGCTATGGAAGAGTGGTTGGCGAACCCTTCATTAATGGAAGCTGACAGCGATGCTGAATATGCTCATGTTATTGAAATTGATTTAAATGAAATCAAAGAGCCTATCGTTTGTTGTCCTAACGATCCTGATGATGCACGATTATTATCTGACGTTTCTGGTGTTGCAGTTGATGAAGTATTCATCGGTTCATGTATGACTAACATTGGTCACTTCCGTGCAGCTGGTAAGCTTATCGAAAAATTTGGTGGCTCATTACCAACACGTATGTGGGTTACACCGCCAACTAAAATGGATAGCGCACAGCTTAAAGATGAAGGTTACTTCAATATTTATGGTAAAGCCGGCGCTCGTGTAGAAACTCCGGGCTGTTCACTGTGTATGGGTAACCAAGCACGTGTAGGTGATAATACGACGGTATTATCTACTTCAACACGTAACTTCCCTAACCGTTTAGGTACTGGCGCAAATGTTTATTTAACATCAGCAGAACTTGCTGGTGTTGGTGCTATCTTAGGTAAACTTCCAAGTCCTGCTGAGTATATGGAATATGCGTCTCAAATTGATGCTACAGCTGCTGATACTTATCGTTACTTGAACTTTGATAAGATGGAAGAGTATACGTCAAAAGCAGATACTGTGATTTTACAAGTAGAAGCCTAATTTATTGCTAGCTCTTAGCTAACAAGTTCAATAACGGCGTTAGAAGTACTCACTTATAGTCATAGGTTCCGTGCTTCTTCCTTGTTCTTGAATTTGTTAGCGTAGAGAAAGCGAATAAATTTAACTGATAAACGCCACCTTGCTGATGCAAGGTGGCGTTTTTGTTTGCGCTTAATGTTATTTCTACCTGTTCTTATCTTAATATAGTTGCGCTATATATCGTCTACTTTGTGCGCTATGTTTATTGTTAAACAATTCTGCTAGAATATGCCTCCCTAAAAACGTGACTTAGATGAGTTATTAGATACTTCATTTGGGAAGTAATGAGTTACGTTTTGATTATTAATCTACAGCTCTGGATTTACGTTCCAGTTAGCTCAATGGAGAAAACATGAGTTCATCAGAAAAACAGTTATCGACGCTTTCGACGATACAAACCCCATCAACCATCACTATTTGCGCCTTATATAAGTTTGTGCGTTTAGATGCCTTTGAAGCATTACGTGAGCCTTTATCAAATAAAATGACCAGTGTTGAGGTCAAAGGTACTCTATTACTGGCTGCTGAAGGTATCAACGGTACTATTGCAGGTCCGCAATCGGGTATTGATACAGTACTTGCTTTTTTAGCTGAGCAACCAGGTTTAGATAATATTTCTCATAAAGAATCTTACAGTGAAGAAAACCCATTTCATCGCACGAAAGTGAAATTGAAAAAAGAAATTGTCACTATGGGTATTGAAGGTATTGATCCTAACCAAGTGGTTGGCACTTACGTGAAACCTAAAGATTGGAATGCTTTAATTTCTGATCCAGAGGTAGTTTTGGTTGATACTCGCAACGATTATGAAATCGAGATTGGCACCTTTAAAAATGCCATAAATCCAAACACTGAAACCTTTCGTGAATTTCCTGATTATGTTGCGAACAACCTAGATAAGAATAAACACAAGAAAGTTGCTATGTATTGTACGGGCGGTATTCGTTGTGAAAAATCTACCGCTTATTTGAAAGAGCAGGGATTTGACGAGGTATATCACCTAGAAGGTGGGATTTTAAAGTATCTTGAAGAAGTTCCAAGTTCCGAGACACTTTGGGAAGGAGAATGTTTTGTTTTTGATGGCCGAGTTGCGGTTAATCATGAACTAGAACAAGGACAATACGATCAATGTTTTGCCTGTCGTTTCCCATTAACGGAAGTTGAAAAAGAAAGTAAGCACTACGTTAAAGGCGTTAGCTGTCACCGTTGTCATGATAAAGTAACCGACGAGCAACGTAACCGTTACGCTGAACGTCAACGTCAAATAGCGTTAGCTGAACAACGTGGAGAGTCACATATTGGTGGCGATATTCAAAGTATTATTGAAGAGCGTCGCCAAGACAAAGCGGATAAAAAGGCGAAGCAAGCGAGTAAGTAACTCACTTATTTTTACTTGATTATTTACTGAACCAGCCCGAGTTATTAAACATAACATCGGGCTGTTTGTATTTAATACCAATTTGATTAAATTTCTTCCCAACTCAGAGCTGTGTTACATGTTCAAT
>CAJXRC010000226.1 GCA_913058405.1 uncultured Colwellia sp.
GTATAAGAGACAGCCTATAAAGTCCCCCAACCTATTAGCTAATAACACATTGTTGTCCGGAACTAAGAACACAATGCAAAAGAACACGGTACTCATTACCAGTAATACTTCATAGCTTAACCACATTCTAGTCTTAGCGTCAGACGTAATAGAGGTGATCTCTGGATACATAGCTGGAATTAATAATAACACCAGAATAAACCAATGTTTTCTAAGGTAATTTGGTACCTTTAAGGACTTAAAGTGCATCCCGAAGATAACCCCAATAAAAAAGTAAGGTAGACTTCGTAGCGTATTAAATAGGTTATAGGGGACTCCACCTAAGTCACCATTTATTCTGGGGAAGTTCGTAAAAAATAGAAAGAGCATTACAGCTATGATTGAAAGATAAATATATCCTGATCTGCTCTTTGATAATGACCAAAAGATAACAAATATGAAGTAAAACTGTATTTCAGGAGGGATTGACCAAAGTACACTTTCACCATATGCAAAAAATAGGTGACCTATTAGTGCATTTACATCTGGAATATTATAAAGGCTATCATGACCTGCTAGTGTCAATACATATGAACTGAGAACAACCACTAAAAACAACGGAACTACCCTTGCAAGCCTTGCTAACAAATACCCCTTAATATTAACTTGGTTGAACTCTTGCCCCAAATACAGGTAAGACATTAAAAAACCACTCAATAAGAAGAACAGCATTACGCCATATGCACCAGAGCCTCCACCTAAAGTCCCATCAAGCCAATTCGTTATATCACTAAAATGGGTAACAAAAACAATAAGTGCTGCTAATCCACGTAACGTATTGAGCTTTCTAATTTCCAATGGCAACTCCAGTTTCGAATACAGCAGGTATATAACACCAAGTTAAGCGGCAAAAATTTGTTGACTAAAATGGCGAGAAACGAAGCTAGCCAACGGTTTAGTTGTTTGTTTGAATAACTTATTATGTTGATTACTCTTTAGTGATTCGAAGTATCTCGTTTGATTTTTTTACATCATTACTTTCAAAGACAGCGATAGTTGAAGAGTTAATCAAAATAAGTCTAACCCCAACATATCCATCTTCCGCGGCAGAATACATTTGTCCGAGCCATTGAGTTTGTTGGTTTGTCTCTGGCTTAATATCCTTAATAACATTAAGTCCCGCGGCTTTTACATTATCATCATGGCGCTTAACAGAAATAAAGCCTACACCCGATTTAAATATAATCTCAAGCCATGCCGGTTTTTGGGTATGTTTCCAAATACCGTTAATTTCGACATTGGCAAAGCTACCTGCTGATAATAAAATAAGACTTAATAAAACAAACTTCAATGAACGCATATTTATATTCCGTAAGATGCTGAAACTTCAAAAACGTATAATGCCTACTAAAGATGGTAAATATGGTTGGCTAAAATGTTGAACAGAGTGAAAACAACCAACTGTATTTTTCGGTTTGAAATTCTTGATGGGCATTTTAATTAAACTACTCTAATAAGTTATGAATTTTTAACCAATCCATAACCTTAATTGAACCTATAGAACAAAGTGATTTATTTTGGTAACTAATAAAATCAATTTCCTCTATTTCTGCATCTGGAAAAAGATCACCTTTAAAGTCTGCAAAGTAACAAGTTAACTTAACAATAGTGTCACTGTTTTTACCATCCGCTTGAGCTTTAAATGTTTCTGCATATTTAATTGAACTGGGAATTAAATCGACTGAAATTTCTTCTTTTATTTCACGTACAAGTGCTTGTTCATCTGACTCACCTGATTCTCGTTTACCACCGGGGAGGTAGAATAGTTCTTTATTTTTTGAACGTGCGCTTAACAGTTTCCCTTCTTGGATATACAACCAAGCCAATTTATCAATTTCTTTTTTCACAAATACTCCATAATTTACGTAAACTCGACTAAATGCTTAACGCCATAATAAGCAAACTAAAACCGGGGAACTTCATTGTCCCTGTTTAATGGCTTATTAGGCTTTTGCTTCTAACGGAGTATGATTCTTTTTCCAAATTGAATTGACAATTATAAGGACTACAGCAGCAACTACCTGAACACCAATAAATACGATTCCCATCCCCAACATTACTTCCGACCCATTACCTTGAGTTTCAGCTTCTGCTGCACCAGCCAGTATCCATAGCGAAGGAGAAAGAAAGGCAACATTTAGTATGTTTACTCCAATAGCTACCGCGCCATATGTTAGCCCATGGCCGCCAGCGAACGCAGCTAAGAGTGCGCAGACAATTGTAAGGTATGGACCCAATACAGGAACAAAAATTGCGACTATTGCAAAGATCATTGCAATGATACCGAGAGCTTTCATAATTTAATCCTTTATTAGTTATGAGTAACTTTAGAGCATAACAGTTTATTATGAGGAAAAACCCCTTCTTTCTACAAGATGGGAAAAATCATCCATAATTTTATAATGGACTGAGGTTACTAGATTGTTATAGATAGATCAACGAGTTAAAAATATCTGACTAAGTGGTTGATGTGTAAAAAAAGGCATTGTTACCGCTTTTTTGTTGAAAGGAGAAATGACACCAAACGGTGTTTATACAAACATATAACGTCACTATCAGTTCGATTCAACATTCAGCATTGAAACAACCCACTTTTGCAGGGCATTCTCATTATAGCGAGGGTGCCAAGCAGCAATAACGTCAAACGAGTCAGGAGATTGATCCAATGGTATTTCAATCAAATTTAAACCTTTAATTGCTCGAGAAGGTAAAAACGCAATTGAATCCGTGGTATCAAGGTACATAGGCACAATTGAAAAACATGGAGCTGAAACAACAACATTACGCTTTAAACCAAACTGCTTGAACCAATCATCAATAGAGCCTTTAAAGTTTGGCCGTGACGGCGATGCAATGATCGAGGGGTAAGCGGCAATATCTTTTAAGGATGGTTTTGAATCTATTAACATCGAATTGGGGGATGTCACACAAACATGATGCTCTTCAAACAGTTTAATAACTGGGTAACTATCTGGAATGTAATCTGGAAAGGCAATGGCGAGATTTACTTTACCACTTTCCATTAATTCATGAAGTTTATCTATTTCAAAGTCCCTAACGATTAACTTTAAATTAGGTGATTGTTTTCTTAAGGTTGCAATAAATTGAGGTAAAACCACTTGTTGTGCGTAGTCTGTCGCCGCAATAACAAATGTCCCGCTAACCGTTTTGGGATCAAAGACTTTGGGAGAGAGTAATTTTTTAAAATCACCCAATAATTGCTCAACTTCTATTGAGAGTTCTTCAGCAAACGGCGTAGGTATAAAGCCATCGGTTTTTCTTAAAAAAAGCCTATCGTCAAAAACATCTCTAAGCTTTTTCAAGTGTTCACTCACTGCTTGTTGCGTTATACCAATATGACTGGCCGCTCTTGAAGCATTCTTCTCTTGAATGAGTGCTTGAAATGTTCTTAATTGCTTAATGTCTAACCGATCTATTTTACTCAAAGCATTACTCCAATGCGTCTAATTTTTAAATCACAACCTGAACCATAATCAAAATATATTGTATCACTAACAGTTTTTCATTGTTTTTATTTGTTCTCATCTTTATTTATTATTGCATTCATCAAGTCAAACTAACGAACGGAGAGACAAATGAAAACAGTAATTTTAATTGGCGCATTAGGAAAAATGGGACAAGCAGCATTAACAGGTTTAGGTAAACATAAAATAATTACCGCAGGTCGCTCTGGTGATGTTGATCATATTGTTGATATCACCAATGAGCAATCAATCAGGGGCTTATATGAAAAAGTAGGACATTTTGATGCCGTAGTTAATACCGTAGGTTTTTGCGAATATGCCAACTTCTCTGATATGTCAGAAGCGCAATGGATGACAACCATTATGAGTAAAATGATGGGGCAAATTAACCTTGTACGCATTGGCCAGGAATACATTGCTGATAGTGGTTCATTTACCTTAATCAGTGGCATTTTAAATGTGAAACCAATCCCGTTTGCTATTGCCGATGCAACAACAAGTGGCGCAATTGATACCTTTGTGAAGTGTGTTTCATTAGAGATGCCTAGAAATACGCGTATTAATGTTGTTAACCCTACTGTATTGGAAGAAGCGTGGCATGTTTATGGTGAAATGATGCCTGGTTTTCAACCTGTACCGGGAAGATTAGTCGGTAAAGCGTTTGAACGCTCTGTTGATGGATTTATTACCGGTGAAGTCATCTTCGTAGACGCTTAATAGCACTTAAGGTCGATATTCAAAAATCAGTGTTCTAAGCATAAACATTAGAACGCTCTATTTTATAAATCCATTTAATAAGAAATACATAATGAAAAAATATATGCTCATACTAGTCACAATCTTTATTTCAGGTTGTAGCAATTTTCAAAATTTTGATGAAGATAAATTAGTGACAAAAAAATCTGATGACAATCAAGTGTGCAAAAGAGTAACTAGACATAAAAGCGTCATTACAAAATGTCTGCCACGCACTGCTCCTTGATTACAATCGACTAAAGCCGTTTCTTAATTTATTCCCGTCCCTGAGTCACTGTTAAATAAATTGTGTTGGAAAAGCTGCTGTTCGTCTTTGCATCATTGAAGGCGGCTTAGAGACATTTTTGTATCTTTCAACTTAACAATTTTGTTTCAATGGTTTGTTAATAGTGCTCAGCTCTGTCTGGCTGAGTGCATTTAAGGAGCAAAGCTCAACAGCTTTTATTCAAATGCTGTTTCTTTAAAGCTTAAACGTTTACTGATGTTACTTCGCCAGTCCTCTAATTTTGTATAGGTATTTGATATACCAAGTGCTGGTAATCTAAACGCTAGGTAGTCTAAGGCTACGGCAACAGCAATATCACCAATAGAAATGATTTCAAGTGATAGCGAACACTCTACATTGTTTTCTAAATGTTCAAGTGTACGTTGAATTGCTCTCAAACGTCGTTGACTTAAAATAGAATCATTGGCCTCGTTATTTAAGTATTTAGCTGAAATTACCGTAGAAAAAGCAGCATCCATTAACCCAACACCCAAACCTGCAACATGAAGAGTCTCCTCTTTACGATCAGCTGAAATGAGCGGTCGAACTGAACATTGTTCATCTAGATAAAGCGCAATGAGAAGAGATTCAGGTATTGCCATACCAACCTCAGTCACTAGCGTTGGTATTCGCCCAATAGGGTTTTCTCTAAGGAGCGCTTCATCATCACTCCATGGATCGCACCAACACAGTTCAACGTTACCTTCTAATTGTTTTTCTAACATAATAATGCGCACCATACGAGCGTATGGCGAAGTTGCATTTAGATATAATTTCATCATAGTTTCATCTCATTAAGTGTTGTGGATTTATTTTGTTTTGATTTGTTTGTTACGATGACTATTTCTCCTATAAAGAGAAGAAAAAAACCACAAACTATCGCTGTGCTGCCTATGTAAAATAGATAAATATAACTTTCCCAAAGGTTATAAATTAACGACATTCCATAGCCTGAAATCGCTTGCGCTATAGCGAAAGTAGCCGTAGCTAATCCCCAATATTGCTTGTGTTTTCGCGCTCCAACTAATTCGGCTATTCGACCTGAAGCAAGTGCAACAACTCCAGGCACCAAAGCGCCAACAATAAAAGAGGATATTGTTAAGATAATTAAACTATCTGATAAAGTGGGAAGGAATACGGCAATGGCTTTAAATAAAAAAGCAATAAGAAGTGCATAGCTTAGTCCGACTTTATGTGCAGTAATACCAACAAAAATGGGACCTAACATTGCGCCTATGCCAAAAATCAACCATTGTGTAGACGCAATATTAATTCCTAATCCTAACTCTCGTGCTACATAGTCAGCCCAAAATACTGTGTGTGGGATAAAGCCTACGGCATCAAGCGCATAAGCAGCTATCAACAAAAACACGATAGTTTTAGTTTTATGATTAGCGGTGGTTGGTTCAGAAGTTACCTCTTTTTTAAATGCTTTATTAGGCAATTTTTTAAGAGCAAAATGACAGAGTATGCCAATAAAAATTATGATCCCCCCAAGAGAAATCAATGTAATAAATAAATTAATCTGTAAGAGCAAAGGCACAGTTATCGCTGATATTACAGCGCCTAGTCCGATGCCAATAAAAACTAAGGAACCTACACTTGTACGGCGAGAAAGAGGTGTACAAGCCAGAGCTTCTGCAGGGCCAACAACCATAAGAATAGCGCCAGCTATCCCAGCTATAAATCGCCAGATAAAAAACCATTCGAAGCTATTTGGCTGAGCACAAAAAATGAAACTCAAACATATACTAACTAAACAAAGCCTTATCACTGATGAAGGAGCAAACGACTCTGATAGTCGAAAAGCAGAGAGAGCACCAATCAAATAACCTAACAAATTTGCTGCACCCAAATAAGCAGCTTGACCACCACTGAACCAGCCCTGTTGTACTAACTCTGGCAATAAAGGGGTGTAAGCAAAACGAGCGATGCCAATCCCTGCAAGCGTTGCCATAATGCCAACAATTATTGCAGGGTGGTCTTCTTTTTTAATCATTTTTATAACTCACTATGATAGATGAAGATTATTGTTCTAATTGAAATCACAGAAAACAACTTACTGCACTTCAATTCACTAAATTCGACGACTCTTACCACATTATTGTATTACGCCAACACCAAGCTTTAAAAGTGATTTGAAATGAACTCAAGTATCATATATTGTGATAACAAAAGTTAATAAAGAAAGATCAGATGCAAATAAAATCACTTCGCCTTTTTATGGATGTAGCAGAGACTGGAAGTTTTGTTGCCGCAGCAGAGCGTCAACACACTGTTCAATCGAATGTAACAGCTCATATTAAGAAGCTAGAAGAAGAATTAGGTACTCAACTATTTCACCGTAAAGGTGGTGCTCGTTTGACTACAGCCGGTAGAGATGTTGTTACTTATGCAAAACAAATACTCAAATCTCATGATGATATTTTAGGGTTATTTAATGGTGATGAATCCATACCAAGTCGACTGCGAATTGGCGCAATGGAAACAACAACAGCATTACGTCTACCCCCTGTATTAGCTGCCTTTCATGCCCGTTATGCTCAAATAGATCTTACCGTTGAAACAGCGCCAACAGCTCAATTGCTAACTCGGTTGATAGAAGGTGATGTAGATGGTGTTTTTATTGCTGGAAAACCAGAGCACAAGCGCTTGGAAGTTATAAAAGCATTCTCTGAAGAATTGGTACTTGTCGGCCCTAAAACATTACAAAAATTCCCTACCGCTGAACAATTCTTAGAAACAACTTTTCTCGCGTTTCGTCAGGGGTGTAGTTACCGCCAACGTATTGAACAATTACTGTCAACTTGTGGGGTCAATGCAACGCGCATTTTTGAGTTCGGTAGCATAGATGGCATATTGGGTTGTGTGGCTTCAGGCATGGGTTATTCAATTATGCCCTTGTCCACAGTAGAGGCTCATCGCCATCGGTTCGACATTGGTTATCTCAAGCTACCCCCCACTATCGCTGATATAGATACCTATTTTGTCACAGCTAAACAGTCAACTTGGACACCTTCCCTTACCCGTTTTGTAGATATTTTGAAAACAATCCAGTCCGATGTTAAACAATAACTAAATAGTGTTTAGATACCTATAATGAAAGGGGGTCGCTATTGTTTTAGCAATGCGTGAGATTTTCTCTGTGCTAAAACCGTATCTAAAAGATACGGTTATTCCCCTATGTTTATATAGTTAATCTGCTCGTTATCAGTCAACAATCTCAATTGAAATATGAGAAAGTTGGGGCAAGAACTGTCTCTTATACACATCTGACGCTGCCGACGAAGAGGATAGTGTAGATC
>CAJXRC010000227.1 GCA_913058405.1 uncultured Colwellia sp.
CGAGATCTAGTACGGTCTCGTGGGCTCGGAGATGTGTATAAGAGACAGCTATATACCAATCTTGAGAAGGGACTTCAACAAACCTAAGGTTATATTCTTTATCGTTTAATTCTATTTTGGAAGTATCTCGAACATTGATATTTGAATTAGGTAAAAACGACTTCATTGCTTTGCCATTATACTTAGATTCAGGATGCGCTATTATCGTACCTCCTTCGGTTACAATAAAGAGGTAACCAGCATCAAAAAGTTTAACGCTATTTATTAAATCGGAGAGGGTAGACAAACTCAAATCAAAGAAAATAGCACCAATAAAACTACCTGCTTGATTGATGGGGGTTGCTACTGAAATCATTATCTCGCCAGAAGCTGAGTCGGCATATGGCTCAGTGATAACCAGTTCACCTTTTGATTTAGCATCTTTATACCAAGGGCGAACTCTTGGATCCCAATTCGCGCCAGGATTCCAACTAGGATCATTTTTAAAATAAGGACTATCAACTTCATAACCACCACCAACTAATACAAAGGCATCTCTGATGTCGGGTTGGTTAATGATATTAGTTATATTATCTATGGTCGGGTTTTGTTCAACTAACGTTGTAACGTAATTTGCTAGCTTTTTTTTGCCATTTAACTCTGCTGCTACGGTGTTTTTAACGCCATTGACTATGTCGGTAATACTTTCTTCAATAGTCGAACTTAACTCTCGTTTTACGCTCAAATATTGAGTTGTATTAAGTAAACCAATAGTAATTAGCAGTAACGCAGAAGACGCTGCGGCGATCTTGTATACGAATTTCATATATTCCCCTAAAATTAATTTTTTATTTACTTAACTTTTATTTACTTAATTTTATATATATTAGTAGTTTGTAAGAAAAATGATAAAAAATACTCACATTTACCTAAAAAATTAATTTTTAATAAACCATTTGAATAAGTGGTTATAGGAACATTATATTAATAATCGATTACAGATAGCCAGAATATTTGGGGCTAGAGGGCATATTCTTTGTACCTTTTTCATGAACCTTGTTCATTCATCAATACAATATTTATCCTGAAGAAATGAAATTTCAGAAAGTAATTTCTCATACTCGACCACGCAATAGAGAACACAACCTTCACGTCGTTACTTGATGAGTCCGCGGATGCAAAGCCAGAAATATGATGTGATAAGTGGGGCATGGAATACCTAACTCTTCTTGTAATACGTCCACTGAAACTCCTTTTTTACCTGATTCTACTTAAGGTTTAAATATAGCTAAGCGTGCAGGGACTGCCTAATTTTTTAAGTACTTTGGCAATTACTTATATCCATGTATTTTTTATAATTTTATATATTTCGACATTACTAGAAATATATTGACAATATTAAGTATATCATTATAATTCGACAAATCTAGAAGTATAGAGGTATTTAATTATGATTATCACAAACGAAATGATATTTGACACTTTGAACATGTTTGCCTTTTTGGCTGTTGAACTAACGATACTCTTTTTGCTTATTAGCTACCTAGTTGGTGTGCTACAGGAGTATATTCCACCAAGTAAAATACAAAGTATATTAAGCAGTAAAAATGGTAAAGGTTATATTATTGCGGGATTATTAGGCGCCATTACCCCTTTCTGTTCATGCTCAACTATTCCTTTTTTGAAGGGGTTATTAAGAGCAAAAGCGGGGTTTGGAACTATGATGGTTTTTCTATTCGCAAGCCCATTACTTAATCCAATAATCATAGGCTTATTTGCTGTAACCTTTGGCTTGAAAGTCACCGCTTTTTACTTTGTTATCGCCATGGGGGTATCAGTTGTTGCAGGTTACTTATTAGAAAAATTCGGTTTTGAGAAGTATATTAAACCCGAAGCATATATTGCACCTGAAACGAAGGGGTGTGCTGCAAGTTGTGGTAAAAATGGAACGAAAATCAGTAAATGGACTCGAATTTGGTATTCTACATGGGCTGATTTCAAGAAAGTATTACCTTACTTAATTGGTGGTATCGCATTAGGCTCAATGATTTATGGATTTATGCCTACGGAATTAGTGGCGAGTATTGCCAGTGAAGGTAACCCTCTTGCAATTCCTATTGCTGCGGTAATTGGTATTCCACTTTACATTCGTGCTGAAGCGGTAATTCCATTAAGCGCAGCATTGGCAGCAAAAGGTATGGGGCTAGGCGCAGTCATGGCATTAATTATTGGTAGTGCTGGTGCAAGTTTAACGGAAGTAGTGCTATTAAAATCTATTTTCAAAAACCAAATGATAATTGCATTCTTAGCCGTAATATTATCAATGGCAGTAGGTGCAGGTTTCCTATATCAATTTATTTTTTAGGTTCACATAACGCCACATAAAATGTGGCGTTTTTTAGCTTTTTTGGGTATAAGAATCAATTAACTATTAAGGAGAATATAATGATAGAAGAAGTCGTTTATTATAGGGATAATTATTTTGGCCTAAGGGTCTCAATAATCTGCGCACTCACCCAGTAAATATCTATATTTCCCTTGTCATCTATGCCTCTGTTGAAAAGTATGTATTTCCCGTCAGAGGTGACACTTGCATAGAATTCATTTTTATCAGAATTAACCTTGTCGCCCAAATTAAGTGCAGGGCCCCATGAACCATCTTTTTTCCGGAACCTAATATAAAGATCAGAGCCTCCATTTCCGCCTTCTCGTTCGCTATCCCAAATCAGATAACTTTCGTCTGGCGCGATAAAGGGGTGAGCTGTCCACTTGCCTGTATTGACTACTGGGTCCATTCTTTCTGGAACTTGGCGTTTGCCGTCTTTTAATGTCGAAATACGAATTACGTCATTGCTTTTATAATCGTCAAAAACATAAGTGCCTTTGGTTGAGGCCGACAGGCGCATAATCCCCCAGTCTTTTCGGTCAAACATAGGTCCAAGACTTTTGCGTTCTGACCAGCCGTCACCAATGCGGTCCTTATAGCCTTTGGCCATATGCATACGTTTTCCATCAGGCGAGAATACAATTTCACCTGTCCTAGGGAATTCTATATATTTCTTCCAGACATTATTTTGCTGACGAAAACCGATAACGGTGGCGTTTTTTCGGTTTGTTGTGAAGTAAAATTCTTTCATGCCGGGCGCGAACACGCCTTCTAGCTCCCAACCTTGTTTGGAAATAATGCCAGGTGCAAATGGCTCTGCCACCAAGCCTGGTGGCTCTTGTCCCATATAGGGGCCTTTCAATACGGGGAATTCATATTGACTAAAGCTTTTGCTACTCATCGTTAGAGTAGAAAGCAGTAGAGTAATTGAAATACAAATATGTTTCATGCTGTAGTCCCTATTTTTGATTTAATAGAGTGCTCATTTTCTGCACTCTAATGAACATCTATTAATACTACGCTTTGTTAAATAATGTCCACGCAGTCGCAGTACAAATAAGGTCAAAGTGGCATAATTTACGTTGAGTAACTTATATGAGCTTAAATTAATCAGACCCCTCTGTTTTTTTGTTAAGAGGTCGCTCACTCTCCTTGCTTACTCCTAAAACTGAAAAGTCATAATTACAGCTTTCAAACTAAGATAACTACTGATTAGAGTCGAATATCAGGTGGGATGATTTTTACTCGTAAATTTACACCGCTTAGTAGAAAAATTGATCATGTTTCGATAGTGCGCTAAGCGATAACTAACGGTTACTTTGAGCATCAAAGCGATTATCAGGGGTTGTGCTCAGCTAAAATATCCATGCATAATATTTTTTGCCCTTCGTCAGTATCAAAGCACATTGAGGTGGTAATACAGAGCCCATCTCCTGTAATAGATTGGTAAGGTGGTGAAATATACATTTGATTGGGTTGTCTCAGGGCATTACGTATATAATGTTTTCGATACCAATTAGCATCTTTACCAAGTTGCAATTGATAAAATTGTCCATCAGGGTTTAGTTTACCTTGGTCAACTATATAAGACTCACTCAGTTGTTGACCTTGATTATCTACCAGGAAGCAACGAATTACCTTTTTCAAATTCATCAACGGCTTTATTACACTATTTATACCTTCACCAGTTTTTATTGCCATTGCAGTCTCTAGAAATGTCTTACGGTAAGTAGATGACCAATGTAAATCTTGATGTAATTGATATTGTTCTATAGCGATGGTTTGTTTCATTAAGTGAGAAAATAGTGGCTTTATTTCAGTTTGGATGTAGCTAGCAGCTTGGGGGCGAGAAAAATAAAATCCTTGAACAAAATCAGCATTACTATCGATGGCAATCAATGCCTGCTCCTCGGTTTCTATCCCTTCTATTACAACTAAACAACCAGATTGGTGTAACATTTGGACAATAGCAGTTAACATTTTTTGGGTGTGATTAGAGCTGATTGCTCTTAGAAGTATTGAGCGATCTAACTTGACTATGTCAGGTCGAAGGTTCCATATTCGCTCAAAATTTGAATGACCTGCACCGAAATCATCAATAGCAATGAGGCAGCCCATAGATTTATAATAATTACATGTTTCTAATAATTGAGCATTGTTGGTACAGTGATCCTCGATGATCTCAACCACAACCCTTTCAGCGGAAATATTGAAGTAACTTAATAAATCGGAAAAAAAAGTTCCATAATCACGGCCTTTTTCACAGGCTAGGCTGGAAATATTGATAAACAACCATTTATCTTGATCCTTTAATTTTTCAGAATTGGCAACGTGGGTATAACGACATAAACGATCGAGATAAACACTACTCCTTTCATCACAGGGGGTGTCAAATATTACGTCTGGGTTGATGTTATTCCCATCCTTATCTTTGCCTCTTATGAGTGCCTCATAACCAATTATTTTCTGATGATCAATACTGTATATAGGCTGAAAGTGACTAGTTAATGTCATACTCTCAAAAGTGCTGAGCACACCAGATTCCACTTGCTGAGTCGAACGTTTGATTTCTTTTAATGTTAGTGAAGGTGAAGACAATGTAGTTTGGGCTACAAAAGCTTCTGTTGTTATGGTCATTTAATATTTCCAGTAATTAAAATAGCTACAAAAGCTAGTGATGTATTTTTTAAGTTAAGTGTTAATGATAGCTAGCATGTGCTTTAAATTTTATGTCAGTTGATGAGTAACTATCGTTAATTTACATCCAAAGAGTTACTGATTTGCATTAACTGATGTTTAAATACATCATCGATAGACTGAATAACCAAACTGGCTTGTTCAAAATATACTTGTTGATCTAACGTGATTTTGTCGGCGCTAAGAAAAGCTTGGTCAACGGTGGATAAGAACATTTCGGTTTGCTCTTGTGTGATTTTAATTAACCTATTATGTTCATCTAAATATTGTGGTAAACAATAAAGTTGATGCAATACAGTTTTGATCACTTCACTAATCTGCTGTTGTAAGTAACTTAGTCGAATACTGTCGGTACTAGAGCAAGTTTTTTGTGTTGCAACGCCCACGCCAATGGCTCTTGCCTGACCAACCACTTCTGTTACACCGATCACTTCACGCCATACATAGCCCGCTTGAGGAAACTGAGGTAAAAACTGGGAAAACAACAAGCCTTTTTCGGCTTCGTCTTCAAGTAGATATAAGAGGTTTCTAATCAATTGAGTATGTTGATCAAAACTATTAGCTGCACTTGCTTCCACACTACCTGTGCCAAGTCTTTGCCAATGATCTAGAAAACTTTGCCAACGTTCATTATCTATAGAAGAAGTTAGCTTACTTTTGTTAATGTTTTCTTGAATGGATCGTCTGATGGTAGTTATTTTAGGTAATATTTCTTTTTTACCATTTAAAAATGCCGCCGTCATTCCTCTGTGTTGTTGAATGAAATAAATAAGCTGCTTCAAACCTTTTATATTAAGCAGGCCTTGACGCTGAATTTTAATGCGATCTTTTTTAGAGTGGCTTAATTTTAAATAAAAGCTGACTAAGATAAATAGCAATAGTACAATTATTTGATACAGATTCATTTGTTAGTAACCCTCTTTTTATAAGTTAATCACCGACACAGCTAAGAGGTAAGTTTTCTCAAGTGTTCAGCCACAAGTTCCGTTTGTTTCGCAATGTCAGCATTAGCTTCTGAGCTTTGAACAATTTGCTCAACATGCCGTGATATTTCCTCAGTAGCCAATACCTGTTGTTCGGCATTAACTGAAACGACTTCTGTTTCCTGCTGAACAGAGTCTGTTGCTAAAGCAATTTTTTTCAGCATTTTGTTAACACTTTTTGCTTTTTCACCACAAGCATTTGTTTTTTCAACGACAAGTTTCATACTTTCAACAGTATTACTGCTCTGGTTTAATACCTGATTGATTTTATTGGCTATATGTTCGCTAGAACTATGGGTACTTATTGCTAGGTTTCTAACTTCTTCTGCCACAACGGCAAATCCTCGACCAGCACTCCCTGCGCGTGCGGCTTCAATAGATGCATTCAACCCTAATAAATTGATTTGTGATGATATTTTTCTGATAGATTCAGTAATTAACGTGACTTCCTGTGCCAACTCGTCTAACTCTTGCATACCTTGTTGTGTTTGAGATACTTCATCGCTTACCTCTAATATTGCGCTAGTTAAGGAGGTGATATGGATTTGCCCGCTTTTTACTATTTCATCAGCATGCATAGCAGAGTGGTGTACCGCAGAAATTTTACTGCTAACTTCACTAATTGATTGACTCATTTCTGTGATGGCAGTCGCTGTCGACGATGTTGCATTGAATTGTTTTTCCACATTGTTCGATAAACATGTTGTTGATTCTATAACTTGGCTTGCAGAGTGGCTTACTTCTTTTAATTGATTTTTTTTCTGTTGATTAATACGCGATAACTCTCGAAAAGAGTTTAATAATGAAATAGTCGTGTTTTTGGATAATAACGTATCAAACTTTAAGCATCGATAGTCAAAGCTCATAGGGTCAAGGTTATTGATTATAGTATTGAACTGATTCTCTTGGTGTGAAACGGTGAATGTTAGCCCAACAAAAAAATAAATAACAACAGTAGTGAATAGGACCGAGCTCATGATTCCATCCAAAGGCACAAAATTAATTAAGGTCAGCATTAATGTAATTGAACAAATTAAAGTGAGCTTAAGGCCTAATAATTTTATTGAATATTCTACAGGGAGAAAAATAACCATAATGGATCCTAGAAACTCAATTTAAGTTAATTACCAATAAAGCAAGATGCAAGCCAAAATACAGGGTGTTGATTTTAATGGTTTATTTGTGGTTTTATGCAATCGATAATAGTTTCATGGGAAATGAAATGGTGCAATTGCACTAAAATAAAGTGAATAAATTTTGAATTATCCAGCTTATGTCAACTATGAAATTGAGCTGCTGCCATTAGTAGAGTATCCCTTAATCTCAACAAACCTTCACGAACGGTACAAAATAGTTTTGAAGATTCTATGGCGATTCGTGCCCAAAACAGCATAAAGAACGTGAAAGTAATGTTTCTTATGGTCCGAAAAGCTTACCTTCTTATACGAGAGTTTTTGGCTTCAATGCATGCAGATAAGCTTTCGTAAGTCGTTAGTGAAACATCCGCTTTCGCATCGAATGGAAGATTAAGTGAGGAGATTAGTATTCGTAAATTTAGCATGTTTATTGGCAAAAATGATCAAGTCTCGATCGTGCGCTTAGTTGACGTTAGCTATCGGCCATTCTTTAGGTCAACAGTTAGCCAAAACCTGACATTGATATTTGATACCTGTACGCTAACTATTGTTACTATTTTGACATAACACTA
This sequence comes from uncultured Colwellia sp., assembly GCA_913058405.1. GTDB lineage: Bacteria > Pseudomonadota > Gammaproteobacteria > Enterobacterales > Alteromonadaceae > Colwellia. Next base: position 7,754 of record CAJXRC010000227.1, read on the forward strand.
CCGTCAATAAGTGTTATTTATATCCCTTTCTGCTATCTCTGTCTCTTATACACATCTCCGAGCCCACGAGAC
>CAJXRC010000228.1 GCA_913058405.1 uncultured Colwellia sp.
GATCTACACTATCCTCTTCGTCGGCAGCGTCAGATGTGTATAAGAGACAGGTTAGCTAGAGAATATAGAGATAAAGGTCATTTGAACTATAGGTTTTCGGCTGAATTTTGTCTCTTTCATGAATAAAAAGCCAACAAAAATTCTAAGATTAACCGATTCCAGATTGCAATAATTTCTTCAATTGTTCATTTTGTTCTTTGTTACACAATTCATCGATGAGAATACGTAATATATGTGATTTAGCTAAATCTGAACCTTGGGACAACCCCTGAAGCTGCTCTATTGCTTCTTCACTAAGGGTAAAGGTTGCTCGTCTGAAAGGCTTAGTAACTCTAGATCTAACGCCTGCTTTAACCTCTACCGCTTGCTGATGTTCTATTTCAGTCATTTCAACATAACGCTTAGCTTCACTAATCGCTTGTTTGAGGCTAAGTTTGTGACTCACCTGTTCATTGTTTGATAATTCACTAACAATTTTAGGCGTACCTTTTGCGTAATTTTCAGCATCTGAAATAAACTCATCAATGGTGAATTTTTTCTTTTTTGCTTTATCACCTTTGCCTTTCTTTAAATCAGTTAAACTCATGTGAATTATCCGGTTCCATTGCCAGTAACTCTTCGGCAATAGACATCATCTCATGGGCGGCCTTACCCGTTGGATCAATTTCAATAACAGAAGAACCCTGCTCTTCGCTATCATCATAAATGTTACGATTATAAGTTATAGCATCTAATACATTTATGCCATAGGATTTACATACCTCCTTTGCCTCAAGAATTCTGCCTATTTGGTTTGGCAATGCCGGGCATTGAGTAATAACAAAAGAGGCCATCATTTTCGGGTTCACCATTTTACAAGTACTAAGCATGTCTTCCATATGAGGTACTGTTTTCAAATCACGTCTTTTGGGCCTTAAGGGGATGATTACATGGTCAGCAACTGACATAGCAGCGCGCAAAGCTAGGTTATCTTGACCACCACAATCGACAATAACATAATCATAATGTTGCACTAAACTCAGTAGGTCATTGCGAATTTTTCCATACAATTGAATACAATTAATGGCTGGTAGCGATGGGTCACTATTTCTTGCTTGTATCCAATCAGACGTTGTTCTTTGAGGATCACAATCTACCATTAAGACAATTGCTTTCTTATTTCCGGCGAAATATACCGCTAAATTTTGAGCCAAGCAGCTTTTTCCACTGCCGCCTTTTTCGCCACCCACTAATATCATCATGTTTAGTACCGTCCTTTACCACAATATAAATAACATCTTGCCGTGATAATTGTAGTTCACATTCAGGAAAAAGCTTTTACCTCAACAAATCTATGGTCTAATTAATCTACTCAGCATCTTTATCTAGTGCTAAACCTATTTCGTACCAACCATTTTCTTGCTTGATACTTCGGAGCACTTTACCGTAAAGTTTTTGACTACTAGCATTTGCAGATTGAAAGACCACAGTTACAGAGGTATCAACAGCTATAGTTCGATCGCAATCTAATTTTAATCCGCCACGAGCAAAGTCTAGACAAGCAATTTTTTTATGGTTCTCTTTACCATCCCCATCAGTCCAGAGAATATCGACCAACTCTTTTTCCATATCTAAACGAAACGATTTACGACGTTCTGTTTCCTTACCATTACTATCAGTCATCAGATGGTCCTTCTTTCTTATTTGTACCAAAGTCTACTTAAAAGTAATTGTCTTTCCTGTTTTTAGCAAATGAGAAAAGTTATGATCAAGAGAGTTCATTGTGTTCCGCGAAGGAATAACACTGATTACCTGCCACAATAATATGGTCCAATACTCGCACATCAATCAATTGCAGCGCTTGGATTAACTTGTCTGTTATTTGCTTGTCAGCAAGACTCGCTTCAGCAATACCAGAGGGATGGTTGTGTGTTAAAATGACCGCGGCAGCATGATGTTTGAGTGCTTGTTCTACCACAACTCGAGGGTAAACTGCCGCAGCGTTTAGAGTGCCAAAGAATAATCGTTCGAAAGTTAAGACTCTATGTTGATTATCTAGAAAAAGCACAGCAAATATTTCACGGTTTTCTAAACGCAGTTCACTGAGTAAATAATCCCTTGTCGCCTGTGAAGAAGTTAAAGCGCAATTTGTGTCTTTAATTCCTTCTGCCAAATAACGTTTAGACATTTCTAGACAGGCCTGTAATTGCACATACTTCGCCATTCCGAGTCCATGTCTCGCGCAAAAGTCTTCCTGACTTGCCGAAAATATGGCGCTAAGGCTACCGAAACTACTCAATAATTGCCGAGCAAGATCGACCACATTACAACCCTTTACTCCGGTACGTAGAAATATCGCCAATAGCTCCGCATCACTTAAACTTGATGGGCCTAAATTGACTAACTTCTCTCGTGGTCTTTCCAATTCAGGCCAGTTTTTTAAGGAGTTATTCTTTAAAGGTGACTCATTTAACGGTAATTCTTTCAACCTTGATTCTTTTAACATAAGCGCATCCTTGCTTTACATTCTTGTATTTATTTTCACTTGTAAATCTTGATTATTTAGCAACTCTTATTTCTAAATAAAGGCAATAAATGTTATCTTATCGGCCATATTGTTTACTTTAATATTAGCAGCTTATGCAAATTCTTCAGGACAAAAAAATAGTACTGGGTATTACAGGTGGCATCGCTGCCTACAAAACACCAGAATTAGTACGTCGACTTAAAGACCATGGCGCAGATGTACGTGTGGTTATGACCGAAGGCGCAAAAGCCTTTATTACGCCATTAACGCTTCAAGCTGTGTCCGGTAACCATGTTTCAGATAGCCTACTAGATAGCCAAGCTGAGCTTGCTATGGGACATATTGAACTGGCCAAATGGGCTGATTTAATTATTATCGCGCCAGCTACCGCAGATATTATTGCTCGCATTACTGCTGGCATGGCTAATGATTTACTTTCAACATTATGCTTAGCAACCAGCGCACCAATTGCTATTGCCCCTGCAATGAATCAACAAATGTGGCATGCCAAAGCAACACAAGCTAATATCTCTACATTGAAGCAATGGGGCTTCCATATTTGGGGTCCTGGTGCTGGTGAGCAAGCTTGTGGTGATGTAGGTTTAGGTCGCATGTTAGATGTAAATGAATTGGTTACCTTAAGTAGTGATTTTTTTGCCGACAAATACTTACAAGATCAACATTGGGTGATTACGGCTGGGCCAACACGCGAAGCAATAGATCCTGTTCGATATATATCTAACCATAGCTCAGGAAAAATGGGCTATGCCATTGCTCATGCCGCATTACGTGCTGGTGCTCAGGTGACGTTAATTTCAGGCCCTGTAAATATAGCAGCTCCCGCAGGCTGCGAGCTGATCCAAGTAACCAGTGCTGAACAAATGCATCAACAAGCGCTAGCTTATGTTTCTCAGGCGACCACCTTTGTGGCTTGTGCAGCCGTAGCTGATTATCGAGTGGCTAATATTGCTGATGAGAAGATCAAAAAAGATAATGAACATATGCAAATTTCACTCATCAAGAACCATGATATCGTTGCTGATGTAGCAAAATCTGCCCATAAGCCTTTTATCGTTGGTTTTGCAGCAGAAACACAAAATGTTGAGCACTATGCACGTGGCAAGTTAATGCGTAAAAACTTGGATTTAATTGCTGCTAATGATGTTGCTAAAGCAGGTCAAGGTTTTAACAGTGATGATAATGCTTTAACACTTTATAGTGCGATTGATAAAATTGAAATTCCGCTAGCGAATAAGCAAATTGTTGCCAAACAGTTAGTTTCATTAATCAATCAACATTATGTAGCCAAAAACACTGAGAAATAAGGTAAATTGATTTACCTTGAGTACAAGTTAATTTATACCAAAACAACTTGAAGATGCCTGTTCAAATTGCTTTGGTATATAAACTTGATGGATAGAACAATAACAGTAGAGAATATTTTTATATGGTCGCAACACAAAGTAAAAACCTGAAGCCAAACCGTAAACACCAAATATTAGAATCCTTAGCGTTAATGTTACAAAACTGTCCTGGGCAGCGTATCACTACCGCAAAGCTCGCGGCAGAAGTAGGCTTTTCAGAAGCAGCTCTGTATCGTCACTTCCCATCAAAAGCACGTATGTTTGAAGGTTTAATCGATTTTATTGAAGAGTCTATCTTTTCACGTATCAATTTAATTCTTGCCGATCATAAAGAAGCGCTAGTGCGCTGCCATCACATATTGCATGTTTTATTGGTCTTTGCAGAACGTAACCCTGGTATGTGCCGTATACTAGCAGGTGATGCGTTAATGGGCGAAAATGAGCGTCTACGTGGAAGAGTTCATCAATTTTTTGAAAAGTTAGAATCCCAATTTAAACAAGTATTGCGTGAACGAAAACTACGTGAGGGTAAAACCTTTACCATTAATGAAGCAGCTTTAGCTAGCTTATTAGTCTCGTTCGCTGAAGGTAAAATAAGTCAATATGTCCGTTCTGGTTACAGTAAAAAGCCAAGTACAGACTTTAATGAACAATGGCAATTTTTGATGGACAACAAGTAATAATACCCATTTGATTAAATTTACTCCCTACTCAGAGATACATTAGCGAGCTTAGAACAAGAAAAATTTGTTAAACATAGTTATTCTATATTCAATTAATTTTACGCCGTTATCAGCTTGCTAATGAGCTTCCAAAGGACGAGTACCTAATAAAAAGTAAAGGCTTGTATGTTGCGTTATTGATTTTGACAAGGAACGCTGCATGGATGCAGTTTATTAGAGAATGCAGGAGCATATTCTCCTGAATTACCATTATCTTCAATCAATGACTTACCTTTCAGCTTTTTAATTCTCGCTGAGTGGGAAATAACTTAATCAACTTGGTATAACACTGTCATCAGCTAACTATCGGCAGCGATTATTTACAAAGTGCCTTCTATTGAACTAACTCAAACACGCTGAAAAGTGCACCCTGATTAATAACAGGTATATACTGCTTACTCGTAAACAAATTACAAACTCCTGAGGAAAACGATGAGTACTCTCTCACAGTTAAAACCTGCCAGCTTATGGCAATTATTTGAAAAAATTTGCAGTATTCCGCACCCATCTAAGCATGAGCAGAAAATATCGTTATGGATCCAAGACTGGGCTAAAGAACTTGGCTTGGCGATTAAAGAAGACGCTGTCGGCAACTTATTTATTAAAAAACCAGCAACCGCTGGCATGGAAGATCGTAAAGGCATTATTTTGCAAGCACATATGGATATGGTGCCTCAGAAGAATAATGACACTGACCACAATTTTATAACCGACCCCATTAAGCCTTATATTATCGATTCTGGCGAATGGGTGACCGCAGATGGAACAACATTAGGCGCAGATAATGGTGTTGGCTTAGCTTCAGCATTAGCGGTTTTAGCAAGTGATGATATTCCGCATGGTCCATTAGAAGTATTAGTAACCATTGATGAAGAAGCAGGAATGACCGGCGCTTTTGGTTTAGAAGCTGGTTGGCTTGATGGTGACATATTAATTAACACCGACTCAGAACAAGAAGGTGAAGTTTACATGGGTTGTGCTGGTGGCATTGATGGTAATGCTACTTTTGCACTAACCTCTGAAGATGTTCCTAGCGATTATCAAGCTTTTAACTTATCTATCTCGGGTTTAAAAGGCGGCCATTCTGGTGTTGATATTCATACTGGACGCGCAAATGCTAACAAATTATTAGTCCGGTTTTTATTAAATGCTAGCATTGATTTTGATATCAGCCTCACAGAGCTAAATGGTGGCAGTTTACGTAACGCAATACCTAGAGAGGCTAACGCTAGCTTTGTTATTGCGAAAGATAAAGTTGAGGCATTAAAAGCCGCTTTAGCTGATTATTTGGCAACTATTCGTGCTAGTTTAGGTGCTATTGAAACTGACATCGATATGTTATTAATTTCACCTGAAGATTTCGAACAGTGTTGGACAAAATCAACGCAAGCTGCAATTTTGCGTGCGCTAAATGCTTGTCCAAATGGTGTCATACGTATGAGCGATGATATTGAAGGTATTGTTGAAACATCACTAAACCTAGGTGTAATTCATACACGTGGTAGCAAGCTCAACGCTATGGTATTAATACGTAGTTTGCATGACGATGGTCGTTTAGAGACTGAACGAATGGTGCAATCTGTTTTTGAACTTGCTGGTGCAAGCGTTGTTTTCTCAGGTGCTTATCCAGGTTGGAAGCCTAATACTGATTCAGCCATCATGCAGACCGTTCGAGACACTTACGAAAGCATATTCGATAAAGTACCTGCTGTGATGGTAATTCATGCTGGTTTGGAGTGTGGCTTATTCAAAACAGCATATCCGCATTGGGATATGGTCTCTATCGGACCAACAATTAAATTCCCACACTCGCCAGACGAAAAAATTGAAATTTCAACGGTTGAGCAATACTGGAAATTATTAGTAACTGTATTAGCTAACATTCCAAAAAAATAGACTGTCCATGATTGGTAATTGATAGCTAAGGCTATCAATTACCAAAACCGCAACTAACCTTTTCAAATGCTACTTTCTTTTCGATTTAATTAATCGCCTCGAATACCCTTATTTTACCGCAAGATTAAATCATTGAAGTAAACTCTCTACAATTACCTTCATAACCAAATTCAACTCTGCTCGTTACATATATTCGAGATGCACCTCTCATCTTTTAACAGACATTGCCTTATAGGTTCATGTAAGTAACTTGCCGTATTTTGACCATTTTATCTGTAATAATTATATTTTGGTAATTTTCTTATGATTAGAGACACTTTGCTGTCAATAAACTTTAATCCTGAAAGATCAACAACTCTTAGCATTATCAGTAGATAAAAAGTTAATAAGAAGCATTACAACTTTATGTTTTGGCGGGCTATACTAACTATTCACAACTAAGCTTTGTTATTAAAAATTTTTCCGTTAGAATGGATTAATCACTCCTTAGGATACTTGTTATGATTCAGCCAGAAAAAATAATAATAGCTGACGATCATCCCTTATTTAGACAAGCTTTATTAGGGACATTAAAAGCCAAACTAACTTATACCGTATGGCTTGAAGCACAAACAATTGAAGAGTTAGAACAACAACTCTCAAACAACAGTGATAGTGATTTACTCTTACTCGACCTCAATATTCCCGGCGCTCATGGTTTTAATACGCTAATCCATGTTCGTAATCACTTCCCACAAATTCCTGTAGTTATCGTATCCGCGCATGAAGATCATGACACCATTAGCAAAGCTATGTCCTATGGTGCTGCTGGCTTTGTCCCAAAGTCTACTCCTGTTGATGACATCTACTCAGCTATTGTTGCGGTATTGTCGGGAGGTACTTGGTTACCTGATTCTTTTGAACAAAAGCAACGGGATAATAATGACAGTGACATTGCTGAACGCGTTGCCAGCTTAACCCAACAGCAGTATCGAATATTAATGATGTTCGCACAAGGTATGCTAAACAAACAAATTGCTTACGATTTGAATGTATCAGAAGCGACAATCAAAGCACATGCAACGGCTATCTTTAGAAAACTAGATGTTCGAAATCGCACACAAGCAGTTATTGCTATCGCTCAGTTAAATTTAACTGAGGCTGGATTCAAACAAGGTTAATAGGTTTACTGTATTACTTTAAAAGTCACTATTACCAACGCTATATTGTAGATAAAAAAAGCACGTCAACGATAACTCATTGACGTGCTTTTTTATTGGATCTTATAACAATAGTTTTATACCATTCCATCTAAGAAAGTGATCGCTTAGCGAGAATTTAAAGGTTTAGAG
>CAJXRC010000229.1 GCA_913058405.1 uncultured Colwellia sp.
GATCTACACTATCCTCTTCGTCGGCAGCGTCAGATGTGTATAAGAGACAGATCACCGTCCTTATATAAGGTTGTGTATGCATCCGGTGGTATAAGGGTATTTTCGAGCAAGGAAAACTCAGAAACACTGACAGAATTCGTCGCTATAAAGCTATACACACTGCCTGAATCAGTGCCATTATTGTCATCACCATAGGCACCAACAATCACTAGGCCATTATCTATCGCTACTGAGCGACCAAAATAGTCATCGTCAGAGCCGCCATCTGAAGTAAGTTTATTCGTTTGGGTATATTTACCATCAGTATCCATGGTGAATACATAAGCACCACCAAAATGACTGTAAAACTCATTATAAGCACCAACAACTATTATACCATTATCTATCGCAACAGAAGTTCCAAAAAGTTCATATTCTGCACCATCATCTGCAGTAAGTTTATCGGTTTGGTTATATAAACCATCACTTCCCACGGTAAAAACATAAGCGCTACCTGAACTCCTACCATAATCGTCATCGTAATTAGCACCAACCACTACAACGCCGTTTTCTACCGCAACTGAACTACCAAAACGATCAGCCGTTTCCCCATCAGCGGCAGTAAGTTTAGCTGTTTGGCTAAATAAGCCATCACTATTAGCGGTAAAGACATAAGCACTACCTGACCCATAACGGCCATTATTGTCATCTTTAGGAACACCAACCACCACAACATCATTATCTATTGCGAGTTCAATGCCAAAGCCATCTTCAGCTGCACCATCATCCGCGGTAAGTTTATTCGTTTGGCTGTATAAGCCATCACTATCAGCGGTAAAAATATAAACACTACCTGACCTATTACCTTTGTCGTCATCACCACCTGCCCCTACAACAACGACTCCATTATCTATCGCGACTGATTGACCAAATCGGTCATCGGCAGCGCTGTCATCTGCGGTCAGTTTAGCTGTTTGGCTATATAGGCCATCACTGCCTATAGTAAAAATATAGACGCTGCCTGACCCCCTACCATAATCTTCATCGAAAGGAGCACCAACCACTACTACGCCATTATCTATTGCAACTGAAAGACCAAACCTGTCACTTTCAGCGCCGTCATTAGCGGTAAGTTTGGTTGTTTGATTATATAAGCCGTCTCTGCCCATAGTAAAAACATAAACACTACCTGAGATATTTCCCTTGTCGTCATCACCACTTGCACCAATAACAACGACTCCACTATCTATCGCGACTGATATGCCAAAAATATCATCTGTGGCTCCGTCAGCAGCCTTTAACTTCATCAGCTCGTCGTATTTTATATATTTAGGTGGGAGGGTCACGTTTATCGTTAAGGTTAAATCCGCGGTCAATTCACCATCTGAAGCGGTTAAAATGACAATATAACTGTTATCTAGATTCGCATCTGTTGGTGATTCAAAATTAGGTGGTGTGATAAAACTTAATTGACCTAATGCATCAATACTAAAATCATCCGCGTCATCCCCAGATAAAGTAAAAGATAAATCATCGCCACCGGCATCCAAGGCGGCATATAGACCTACTGGTATACTAGTATTTTCATCCAGCGAAAAATCACTAGCACTTACCGCTTGCGACCCTATAAAGCTATTAGCATTGTTATAACCACCAACAACTATTACGCCACTTTCTATCGCGACTGAAGTACCAAAGTTACTCCCTGCTTCATCATCAATGGCAGTTAGTTTATTGGTTTGGCTAAATACACCGTCACTGTCTGCGGTAAAGACATAAGCACTACCTGAAAAATTCCCCTTATCGTCGTCCCGAGCTGCACCTACAACTATTACGCCATTATCTATTGCGACTGAAGAGCCAAATTGGTCACCCTGGGTGCCATCAATGGCGTTAAGTTTATTGGCTTGACTATATATGCCATCATTATCAATGGTAAAAAGATAAACACTACCTGAATCACTACCATTATCATCAACACGAATAGCACCAACCACTACTATGCCATTCTCTATCGCGACAGAATAACCAAAAAAGTCATCCTCCATTAAAACTTCATTGGCAGCGATAAGTTTATTGCTTTGCTCGTACTTACCATTACTGTCAGCAGTAAATACATAAACACTGCCTGAGCCCATCCCATTGTCGTCATCACGATGTGCACCAACAACTATTACACCATTATCTATCGCAACTGAAGCGCCAAAAAAATCCCATGTGTCACCATCATCCGCATTCAGTTTATTGCTTTGACTATATAAACCATCACGGTCTGCGGTAAACACATAAGTGCTACCAGACCTACTGCCATTATCGTTATCATAAGGAGCACCAACAACCACTACGCCATTATCTATTGCAACAGAAGCACCAAAACTGTCACCCACCTCGCCATCAGTTGCAATAAGTTTAGCTGTTTGACTATATAGGCCGTCACTGTCTGCGGTAAATACATAAGCGCTACCTGGACGATTGCCATTACCGCTATAAGCACCAACCACTATTACGCCATTATGTATTGCAACGGAAGCACCAAACCTATCATCCGCCATGCCATCATCTGTGATAAGTTTAGCTGTTTGCTTATATAAGCCATCACTGTCTGCGGTAAGTACATAAGCGCTACCAGACCAACCGCCGTTATCGTCATCTCGAGAGGCGCCAATCACCATTACACCATTATCTATCGCGACTGAACGACCAAAATAGTCTCCCTGTGCATTATCAGTTACCGTTAATTTCATCAAGTCTTGGTAAGTTATCTTACCATCACCATATTGCCAGGTAGGTGTTTCGTTTGCCGTTACTGAAAAAGCAATAAAAACGGATAAAAGCACGACTACATATTGCAGTTGACTGCGCAGGTAATGGCTAAGCGTTTTTAGTGATAAGGTTGTTTTTTGTTGACAGGTCATAATCGATCCTTGGTAAATGACATTTTTCACAATAAAAATAGAGGGATACATAGATAAAATAACAAAAGATGATATAGCTATTTTTAAAATTGTCCACCGATAATTTATTGCTAAATTAACTAGCCATTAAGACAGGAGGAATTACTATTTAGGAGGGCGATTATAACTTAGATAGTTACAAAGAAACATAAAGTTATCTCTCCTTTAACCGAGGGTTTTCATTCTATTTAAATGATTTTGAATACTCAGTTGTTACACGCTATCATCAAACTACACTGTAATATTAGATGTAGTAATCAAAAGGTATTCTTAGACCTTGCTAATGAGATAGATATTTTAAAGGCGCATTTCATACAGCAATTTAAAGATAACCCCCACCAAACCTTTACTTTAATTGTTTTCTTTTTAGTCACAACTAAGTGAAAAACGTTTAGCTTTCAACCTGAGGGGCATCAAAACACACGACTAAAATATACACGACGACAGCAGAATATTTGGATATATGATAGTGAAAAAGCACCTGAGATGGCTAAGGCGCTAAACAAAACGGTCTTTACGTAATAACTAGTAAATTAGACATTCGTTAAAAGTGCTGAGTAGATTCGACAAAAAAATATCAGGTAAATTAAGCTAGCTGTGCTATTTTAGCGGGAAATTAAATCGATAAATGGATTAAGGTAAACAATGAAAGCCAAAGTTTTATTAACTGTCAACTGCAATGATGATGTTAACCCTTTCATAAAACATAACACTCATTTTGGCTAAACTGTTTTACTGTACTTGGAAAGTTAATGATAAAAAGATCGGTTTACGCGATAGCAATTTGTAGCACTTTACTGGTGTTTATACTTACTTTAACTGCTATTAATCAACTTTATAGCAGTAAACTAGTCACTTTAGATAGTAAGCTTAAAGAAATTTCTGGCATTGAAGTCGACAAGGCTGGAAATTTGTGGGGCATTAATGATGGTGGCAATTCAGCGCAAATACACCGTATAGAAAGCAATGGTAAAGTGGACAAGACAATCACGATTACTAATGCAAGAAATTTAGACTGGGAAGATATGACCCAAGATGATTTCGGCCACTTTTTTATTGGTGATTTTGGTAATAATGACAACATACGTAAGTGGTTAACTATTTATAAAATTGAAAACCCCATCGATATTAAGGGCACTGAAACTCAAGCTGAAATAATTAAATTCACTTTTCCAGAGCAGTTACACTTCCCACCGAAAGCCTCGGAAAAAAACTTTGATTTAGAAGCCTTTGTTTTTTATAAAAAACACTTATATCTGTTTTCAAAAAATCGTACCGAGCCGTTTGATGGTGATACCAACTTATATAAAATAGGTGATCATGCCGATAATTATCAAGCCGGTTTTATTAGTAATTTTAATACCTGTACCACCCATGAGAAACTCTGCTGGATAACGTCTGCCGCGTTAAGCCCTGATAGAACAAAATTAGTGTTATTAGATTCAGAGCGATTATGGCTATTCGAAAATTGGCAAGGTGATGATTTCTTTTCAGGCGATGCCTATAAAATTGATTTAGGTATCGTGACCCAAAAAGAAGCAGTAACCTTTACTGATAATAATACCATCATCTTTACCGATGAAGAGTTTAGTGGCATAGGTCGAAACTCTTATATGATCAAACTCGACCAAGTCACTAAAGAGAAAATAATTAAAGAACACACAACAAAGCAAGCCTCAGATAGCAAACTTAAAGATGTACCTATAAACTAACTATATTCTAAGCTTGTCCTAATTATGTAGGAAGTATTATGTATCCTTTAAACTATATTGAACCGGTATTTCGTCCGCCAAGTGAATGGAAAAGCTTGATATTACAAGTCACTAACGGTTGCTCATGGAATAAATGCACCTTTTGCGACATGTATACTAGTGAAGATAAAAAATTCAAACCCAAAAAAGTTGATGTGATCGAGCAAGAAATTATTAAGATCGCGAATTCGGGTATCCCCACAAGACGTGTATTTCTTGCTGACGGTGATGCAATGATGTTGCCTTTTAATCGCTTGAAAGAGATTCTTGAACTAATAAAATTGCATCTTCCACAAGTTTCACGCGTTTCAAGTTATTGCTTACCACGAAATCTTGGCAATAAAACGGTTGAACAGTTAGCTGAACTCAACTCTTTAGGGCTTAAATTGATGTATATTGGCTGTGAAAGTGGTGACGATGAAGTGCTCGCCCTCATTGAAAAAGGTGAGACTTATCAAAGCTCTTTAATCGCACTCAAGAAGATAAAACAAGCGGGTATGAAGAGCTCAGTGATGATTCTTAATGGTTTAGGTGGCCCTGAATTATCTCGTCAGCATGCCATCAATTCAGCTAAATTGATGAATGAAGCTCAGCCTAATTATCTATCAACGCTCGTCGTTTCTTTCCCTTTGGGTGAACAACGCTTTGCAGAGAAATTTTCTCAAGAATCTTTGCAGCCTTTTCGCCAATTAACACAACATGAGTTATTTACAGAAATGGAACTTCTGTTATCTGAACTCGAATTAGAACGCACCATTTTCCGCTCTGATCATGCTTCAAACTACTTGGTTCTCAAGGGAGTCTTAGGCAATGATAAAGCTGCATTATTGGGTCAAGTAAGACAAGCACTACAACAGCCAAATGATGCAAATTTAAGGCAAGAATGGCAAAGAGGTTTGTAAGTCTTCGCTAACATGGCTTATTGAATGAAAGTAGCTCTATGAGCGTAGCTATTTAACACAGCTTATCGGTATAATTCAGAATAGTTTTAACAAAAAACGAGCCAAATGGCTCGTTTTTATTGCTAATATCGACTGGTTTATAACTAAATAACAGGGAGTGACTGCTCAGCCATAGCCTCTATCTAATAAACCTTATTGCTTAGATGCTAATTTATAAAGCCCTCATTCATAAAATACTCTTTAATAAATCACTCTTGATGTAACGCTATATATTGCTGTGTCACCTGTCTTAACCGCTCTTGTTCACTTGGAGAAGCAAAACTGGCTTCAATGGCATTAAAAGTAAATTGAGCAATTTCAGTTTTACTCATAGGGTGTGCATTGTTCACCGCTAAAAAATTATCTGTCATATAACCACCAAAATAGGCTGGGTCGTCAGAGTTAATCGTGACACAAACCCCTTGACGGAGAAGCATGACAATATTGTGCTGTTCCATACGCTCAAAAACTTTTAGCTTAATGTTAGATAACGGGCAAACAGTAAGAGGTGTACGATCACTTATAAGTTGCTTTACCAAGCTTGCATCTTCTGAACAACGAACGCCATGATCAATACGGGTAATTTGTAGTAAGTTTAAAGCCTCACTAATATTCTGTGCTGGCCCTTCTTCGCCCGCGTGGGCGACAGTTAAAAATCCCTGTTCAATAGCTTCTTTAAAAACTCGTTCAAATTTACTCGCGGGGTTACCAATTTCTGTGGAGTCCAAACCTACTCCAATAATTTTATCTTTATGTGCCTGTGCTTGCAGTAACGTGTTAAATGCAGACTTTTCATCTAAATGACGTAAGAAACACATAATTAACTTACTGCTAATGCCTAATTCAGTAATGCCTTTTTCAAGTGCACGATGAATACCGTTAACTACTGTATCAAATGAGATACCACGTTCTGTGTGTGCTTGGGGGTCAAAAAATATCTCTGTGTGCAGCACATTATCTGCTTGGCAGCGGCGTAAATAAGCCCATGTCAGATCAAAAAAATCTTGCTCATTGATCAGTACATCGGCTCCTTGGAAGTAGATATCTAAAAATGATTGTAGGTTATGAAAATTGTAAGCATCTCTTATTTCTTCAACTGAATTGAAAGGAATATTTATACTATTGCGCTGTGCTAATTCAAGCATTAGTTCAGGCTCAAGCGTTCCTTCAATATGGAGGTGGAGTTCTACTTTAGGTAAAGACTGGATAAATTTATTCATGATGGAGTTCCCAATAATTATAAAAAGTTCATTCAGTGCTTTCTTTTAAATGAAAATTATTCGTACAAAGAGAAAGCACTAAAGCACTAAACTCTTCGTAATCAGGATTTATTGGTTCCTGGTAGAGACCCCCAATCCATATCATTGGGGTTATACGAAGTGAAGCTAGTTACTGCCATTAAAACAATAATAAGCTATATATTTGATACTGCCTTATTTGATTTCACAAGTCTATAGAATCAACCAGCATTATTTGGCTTAACCTAACCGGCCATTTTCTTCATTAAATAATAAACTATCTTCAAATTACTGACAAAATACGCAGAAAATTTAACAGGATAAGTTAGACAATTAATTTTGAAAATATAGAGTTAAGTTAAGTGTCACAGCTAAGGCAGTAAAATTATTGGATCAAGTCATATTGTTTACTTGCCGTATAAGTTTGTAGACCAAAATGCCCTAGAGCATAAGTATAACTAGCATTTTCATTTACTATCTGACTTGAATGCACTCCCCCTACAGTACAGACGCCACTGCCGCATACTATAGGATCGGTCCAGCTCTTTATGGAATAAACCTTATTAGCGATTGTTTTACCATATAACCAGTCGAGAAAAGGACTAGAGACTGATAAGCCATTCACACCACATGTTGGCGTATATACATTCCAAGGATACACCCCACAAGTCCATAAACCACGATAAGCACCTGCAATGCCAACAAAAGTATCAACCTGATTACTTTTATCTAATTTAATCACTTGTTGTGCCGCTAATGTAACCCCCATCGAATGAGCAATTATATCTACTTTTCCTGTACACGAGCTAGCTAGCGCATTACTGATAGCATTGTTTACTGACGTTTCTTCTGATCCACTATGATTGTTATTACTAGCATAAGCACTGCCCCTGTCTCTTATACACATCTCCGAGCCCACGAGACCGTACTAGATCTCGT
>CAJXRC010000230.1 GCA_913058405.1 uncultured Colwellia sp.
CTATCCTCTTCGTCGGCAGCGTCAGATGTGTATAAGAGACAGGTATTACAATATAACGAATGATAGCTAACTTACCATAAATACTCGTGGGATTAAAAACCTGATAACTTCGTCTGGTTCTTTTACCGGTTAACCAATCTTTTTTGTAAGGTTCAGAGCCCATACCAAATTCGATAATCGTGGCTTTATCTCTACTGATGACATATTCAGATAAGGCTAAAGATAAAATTGAACCGACAGAATATTGCTGATATTTGGGGGTATATGCCAATTTAAATATAGAAGCGGTTGTTTGAGAAACACTACTATTATCCTGACCTGTTTGTATAAACCACAATTGTGCCGCTGCTGGTTCATCATCAACAAATAAAAGACCCAAACGTAACTTATTTTCAGCTAATGCGGCAATACACACTTGCTCGATAAAATCGAAACTATATTCATCACCCTTCCAACTTTGTTGGTAAATAGCTTTATAATGAGTAAATGCAGCGGAAAAACCCTCGATATCTGTAATTATTTCAATTCGATATTGATGCGCCTTAGTCAACTTTTTCTCTCGCCTTTTTATCGTATTGCGTAATTGACTAGGTCTTTGTTGATAATAACTGGCGTAATCACTGATCCCTGTTTGATAGACATTATCAATTTTAGAAAATATGCGTTGATAAGGAAAGTACTCAACTAATGCTTGTGTAACTATCCCCTCTTCAAAAGCACCAAGTTGCATAATATGCCACTGATGTTTTTGTGCTATATAGAAAAATAGTTGATACAAATGTTCTTTAGTTGGTGCTATTAAGAATATTGGTTCAGTAACCGAAGAATAAAAACTCGTAAGTGAGGAAATCTGCTGCTTAGATGATTTATTTTTAATACTATGAACCAAAGGCCAAGCAGTGCTTAACACCGGCTCTTGGCCTGTAATTGTGTGATACAAACAATGAACGATTACATGACTGTTTTCAGGGAGCATAAACTCTTCTGTCGCAGTTAACCAAGGCAAGGTTAATTCAAATAACCTTGCCTTAGGTAGACAGCTTTCAAACTGAGTTTTATATTGGTCAATGAACTCACTAAACAAAAGCGTGCCGTAGCTTGAATTTAAGTCCGAAAGTTGTTCGTTCTTAGCCATTAAGCTCTCTGCCATAAAAGAAGACTACTCAGCCAATAACAAAGCCAATACTTGCTCTGTTTTTTCATGCATTAATGCCACATCAGCTTTAGATTCAACATTTAAACGAACCACAGGCTCTGTATTACTGCTACGTAAGTTAAAGCGCCAGTTACCAAATTCCATACTAATGCCATCAGTTTCATCAATCACTTGTGCTTGTTCTTGATAAAAAGCAAAAACACGTGCAATAGCTGCTTTAGGATCAGCAATAGTATTATTAATTTCACCCGATGATGGATAAGCTGCTATTCGCTGTTTAACTAAACTAGAAAGCGGCTGTTTACGCAAACAAACAAGTTCCGCAATCAATAACCAAGGGATCATACCGCTGTCGCAATAGAAGAAATCGCGGAAATAATGATGGGCACTCATTTCACCGCCGTAAATAGCATCTTCACTACGCATACGTTCTTTGATAAACGCGTGACCCGTTTTACTTTGAATGGCTTGACCACCTGCTTTGTCAGCAATATCAATGGTATTCCAAGTTAAACGAGGGTCATGAATTATTTTGGCTTCGGCTTTGCTGCCTTCAATTTTATTTAAAAAGTTATCGGCTAATAAACCAACAATATAATAACCTTCAATAAACTCACCGTTTTCATCGAACAAGAAACAACGATCAAAATCGCCATCCCAGGCGATGCCCATATCAGCGCCGTGTTCAATTACGGCGTCACGCGTTGCCGCACGATTTTCTATCAGTAATGGGTTTGGAATACCGTTAGGGAAACTACCATCAGGCTGATGATGTACTTTAATAAACTCAACAGGAACATTCAGCGCCTTAAAAGCACTTTCAATAGCATCAAGTGCGGGACCTGCTGTGCCATTTCCAGCGTTTACTACTAGCTTCAACGGGGTGATATTTTTATCATCAATATAGGTTAATAAATGTTCTGTATAAGGTTGAGTAATATCAACGGTTGTTAACGTGCCTAAGGTATCAACATCGACAAAATCATTTTTTTCAGCAAGCGCTTGGATATCAAAAAGGCCAGTATCACCACTAATCGGTTTTGAATTCTCGCGTACCAGCTTCATACCATTGTAATCAATAGGATTATGACTTGCGGTAACCACAATACCACCGTCACATTGTAAGTGACTGGTCGCAAAATAAATGTGTTCAGTACCCGCTAAACCTAGATCAATAACATTGGTGCCACCTGCCATTAAACCTTCTGCCAATGCATGTTTTAACTCTTCACTGGTTAAGCGAATATCACCACCTACTACCACGGTTTTTGCTTGGGTATGTTGAGCAAAAGCACGACCCACTCGATAAGCGACATCGGTATTTAATTGTTCGCCTAACTTTCCACGGATATCATAAGCTTTGAAACAGGTAATTGCAGAAGGGCCCGACGTTAAGGCTACTTTAGAAGATGACATGAAATAATCTCGTCCTTGGTATTGTATAGATAATGTTGTGTAAAGCAGTAGGGTTAAAGTTTAACCTGTCATACTTCACATGTTAGTTTGATGCTATTTTTTCTTCTAATTCGGCTAATTTAGCTTCAAGCTCAGCTATTTTTACTCGCGTTTTAATCAGCACTTGTGTTTGCACATCGAACTCTTCGCGTGTTACCACATCAAGTTGTGATAATTTGCTTTGTAAGACTGTTTTAGCTTTATCTTCTAATTCATTCGCCATACTTTTCAAGCCCGGCGGGATAGATTCAGTTACTTGCTTAGCAATTTCTTCAATCTTTTTTGCATTCAACATAATAATTTCTCATCAATTTCACTTGATATCATTGTAACTGTTTTGCACATGACTAAAAACAGGTAAAATCTATCACATGAAAGTTTATTCGAATTAAGTAACTCAAAAAGTAATGAAACTAAATCCCGGACAAAATGAAGCAGTCAAATTTGTGAGTGGCCCATGCCTTGTATTGGCTGGCGCAGGCTCGGGTAAAACCGGGGTTATTTGTCAAAAAATAGCCTACCTCATTCAAAAGTGCGATTACAAAGCGCGTAATATTGCTGCGGTAACATTTACCAATAAAGCAGCTCGAGAAATGAAAGAGCGTATTCAAAAAATGCTCGGTCGAGACCTGACTAGAGGTTTAACCGTTTCTACGTTTCACTCGCTGGGGCTTGATATTGTGCGTCGAGAAATAAAAATTCTAGGTTACAAGCCTGGTTTTACCTTATTTGATGATCAAGACTCACTAGCATTACTCAAAGAATTAACCATTGATGAACTTGATGGCGATAAGGATTTACTGAGTAAACTACAAAGTAAAATATCCAATTGGAAAAATGATTTATTCTTACCTGACGATGCCTTAAAAGCGGCAAATGATGCTGATAGTAGTGAATGTGCTGAATTTTATCAGCGTTATCACAAACACATGAAAGCGTACAATGCCTTAGATTTTGATGATCTAATTTTGATCCCGACACTGTTGATGAAAAACTACCCTGAAGTACGTGAGCGTTGGCAGAATAAAATTCGTTATTTATTGGTTGATGAATATCAGGATACTAACGCGAGTCAGTACGAATTAGTGAAGCATATTACCGGCGAACGCGGTCGCTTAACGGTAGTAGGTGATGACGATCAATCTATATACTCATGGCGCGGAGCTAAACCTGAGAATTTAATATTACTTGGTAAAGACTTTCCTGCTCTTAAATTGATTAAACTAGAGCAAAATTATCGATCTAGTGGTCGTATCTTAAAGTGTGCCAACGTACTGATTGCTAATAACCCGCATGTCTACGACAAGGCATTGTTTAGTGAGCTTGCTTACGGCGTAGAGCTTAGAGTAATACAAGCGAAAAATGAAGAGAATGAAATTGAACGTGTTATAGGCGAACTCATTGGTCATCGCTTTATGAACCGCAGTCAATATAAAGATTACGCGGTACTTTATCGTGGTAATCACCAATCTCGTTTGCTTGAAAAAGCACTGATGCAAAACCGTATCCCTTATAAAATCAGTGGAGGTACTTCCTTTTTCTCACGTCCAGAAATAAAAGATGTCATGGCTTATTTGCGGGTACTGGTTAACCCTGATGATGACAATGCCTTTTTACGTATCGTTAATGTGCCTAAACGCGAATTAGGTCCGGCCACGTTAGAGAAATTAGGCACCTACGCCAACATGCGCCAAATTAGTATGTTTGCTGCCAGTTTTGAGTTGGGTCTAGAACAAACCTTAACCGGTCGCAGCTTAATGAAGATGCAAGCATTTACACAATGGGTCGTCGACATTGCCGATCAGGCTGAGCGCGGTGATACTGCCGCAGTATTGCGCTCGATGATCCGTCAAATAAATTACGAAGACTTCTTATACGATACCTCAATGAGTGCTAAAGCGGCCGAGATGCGTATGAAAAATGTCACCGAACTTTTTAGCTGGGTAACGCAAATGCTTGAAGGTAGTGATGACGAAGAGCCGATGACCTTACCGCAAATTGTCACTCGTTTAACCTTGCGCGATATGATGGAACGAAATGAAGAAGAAGACAGTAATGATCAAGTTCAGTTAATGACACTGCATGCTTCTAAAGGCCTCGAGTTTCCCTACGTATTCTTAATTGGTATGGAAGAAGGTTTATTACCCCATCAAACCAGTATTGATGAGGGCAGTGTTGAAGAAGAGCGCCGCCTTGCTTATGTTGGTATTACTCGCGCTCAGCGTGAATTAATCTTTACTTACGCAAGAGAGCGCAGACAGTTTGGTGAATTATCTCGTACTGAAGCCAGTCGATTTTTGCATGAATTACCCCAAGATGATTTAAATTGGGAATTAGGTGCCGCGAAGAAGAAGACCGTTGAACACGTTGAAAAATCAAATCAACAAGGTATGGCCGGTTTACGTGCTCAGCTAGCTAAAGCCAAGGAAGCTAAAAAATAAGTTTACGATTTTAGTTTTTGACTGGGCTATGCTAGCATTTAATTTTAGGTATAATCCAATCAACTCTAAATTTAATGTCTAATTAAGTGATGATAATAGATGAAAAAAATCAATAACATGGCAAATTTAAAAGGCGCCTTTCTCACGCTTATAATATTTTGGCAAGCGACTTTGTCTGCCAATACATTACCTAAGTCTTTAGCTGAGAATTCTAATAATCAACCTAAAGAAATACTTATGTCTGATACTGTTCAAGCTGTAAAAAAGGCATTAGTTATTCAATTAGAAATTGTTGAATTAACTGATAATAGCGGCTTAACTTATGTAGGAGGGAAAGTGAACGCAGCCGATCTTGAGCTGTATTTATCCCAAATGAAGAAAATACTAGGTGATGACTTTATTCGTTATCGACAACATCAAAGTGAAAGAGATCATCAGACTTTCCACATGACATTATTTAATCCATACGAATACAAAACGGTCACAAAAGAGATCGATATAGGGACAATTTTGTCTGTATCTTTAAGTGGCTTAGGGCGAGTAAGTAGAAATGATAAAACAACATATTTCGTTGTTGCACAATCTCCACAAGCAACAAGTTATCGCCAGAAATTAATGCTAACTGATAAAGACTTTCATGTAACCTTAGGCTTTTACCCTAACGATATTTATGGTGTTAGTAAGGGAGTAGCAACACTTATTAAATAACAAGCTGTATTGAAGCTTTATGTTGTTTTGCTAACATTCCTTAGAAGAGTATTACTCTCGCCACTTAAGTAATATCATTCAGACTAGTTTATTGAGCACCTAGCCAGGATTATAAGGTTTAAAGACAAGGCATAGGTTGAAGAGAATAGCTACAGCATTCTCTAAACAAACAGCGACGAGTAATAAAACGCTAGCGGCTTAACAGAATAGCCCCTGCAATAATAATTGCTGCAGCAACAATACTGTAGATAATGCGATGGTTATTTTTACTCTGATTCGCCAGCAGGGTTTGCATTAATTGCGTTTGCAGATGTTGGTTTTCACGGCTGGTTTTTAAGTAGTCGTAAACTAAGTCCGGCATTTCAGGCAATTTTTCGTTCCAGAAAGGTAAGTTCGCTTTAATTTTACTCATAACGGCCTTAACACCCATTTGCTCTTTAACCCAATTTTCCAAAAACGGTTTTGCTGTTTGCCATAAATCTAGTTGTGGATAAAGCTGACGACCCAAACCTTCAATATACAACAAGGTTTTTTGCAGTAACACAAGCTGTGGCTGGACTTCCATATTAAAACGACGAGCAGTATTGAATAAATTAACCAAGACTTGTCCAAAAGATATTTCGGACAATGGTTTGTTGAAAATAGGTTCACAAACAGTGCGAATGGCAAACTCAAATTCATCAACGCTGGTATTGGCTGGCACCCAACCAGAATCAACATGTAGCTGGGCAACTTTGCGATAATCACGATTAAAAAAAGCAACAAAATTTTCAGCTAAATAACGTTTATCTTCACGATTTAATGTACCAACAATACCGCAATCAATGGCAATCCAAGTAGGGTCTTCGGGGTGAGTCGCATCAACAAAAACATTACCTGGGTGCATATCTGCATGAAAAAAACTATCACGAAATACTTGCGTGAAAAATACTTCAACGCCGCGCTCAGCTAGTAACTTCATATTTACGTCAAGCTGGTTAAGCGTGTCGACCTCTCCCACACCAATGCCATAAATACGTTCCATTACCAAAATATTTTCAAAACTATATTTACTATAAATTTCCGGAACGTAAAGCGCTTTATCGTACTCACTACCTTGCTCAAAATTACGCTTTAATTGGATAGCATTTGCTGCTTCTCGGTTAAGGTTTAATTCATCGATGATAGTTTTGCGATATTCCTCAACCACTTCTTTCGGACGTAAGCGTTTACCGTCAGGTAACCAACGTGCAACAACGCCAGCAAATAATGACATTACTTTAATATCAGCCAAAATAGTTTTACTGATATTAGGTCTTAACACCTTGATAACTATATTCTTTTCTTGCTCTTCTGTCAGTAAAGTTGCGGTATGAACTTGGGCAATTGAAGCCGACGCTAGTGGGATCAAATCAAAGTCTTTAAAGTGCTCTTCAAAAACATCTACCCCCATGGCTTTGATGATAATGTTTTTTGCTTGTTCTCCATCAAAAGGTGTAACTTTATCTTGCAGTAAAGCGAGTTCATCGGCTAACTCAGGTGCTAACAAGTCGCGTCGCGTTGACAGCATTTGACCAAATTTAATAAAAACAGGCCCTAAAGATTCTATCGCTAAACGAAAGCGTTGTTCTGGGGTTTTATCTTTATGCTTATTTCTCAACCAAAATAAGCTGTGTCTGCCAACTTTCACATACCAGGGCAATAGACCCACGGGTATCATCTCGTCTAAACCGAAATTCAAGAAAGTTTTAACTATTTGATAAAGACGTTGGCTACTCACAGTGGTGATTATTTCCTATGTATTATTAACGGTATTCGCTAACTACTATTTGATTATTTACTAGCGGTATCGGCGATGAGTTTATCAATTCTCGTAGATAAGTCATCAACCTCACTAGCAAGGTCTTTTGCCATTTGGTTAAAAGCGTTTAGTTGACTACTGGTAACCACTAAACGTTTCTCATGCACAAGATACCTGTCTCTTATACACATCTGACGCTGCCGACGAAGAGG
>CAJXRC010000231.1 GCA_913058405.1 uncultured Colwellia sp.
TACGAGATCTAGTACGGTCTCGTGGGCTCGGAGATGTGTATAAGAGACAGCCGCTTAATATATATTTATCTAACGTTGATTTTTACTCATTTGATCGTTAAATTTATTTGCAATGTTCAGTGCATAAAGCGTAAGTTTACTTAGTGCTAATAAAAAGTATTAAGCTGGCGTTATTGCTGTTGAGTTGGTGTTATAATTCAATATCTTAACTACCCTTTCAATGGTGTTTTAGTTAACGAGTAGTGATTTTCAAGTTTACATTTTTCCAAGGATTAGCTATGGCAATAAAAAGCTCAACAGACGACTATGCATTTTGGGTGCGATTAGCCGCAATATTTTCAACTTCTACCGCTTTCATTTTAGTACTGATTAAATTGTATGCTTGGCTGGTTACTGACTCTAGTGCCATGCTTGCTTCTACCACTGACTCTATTCTAGATTTATTTGCCTCGATAATGAGTATTGTCATTCTACGCTTTGCTTTGGCTCCTGCAGATAAAGAGCATAGCTTTGGTCATGGAAAAGCTGAAAGCTTAGCTGGATTGGTACAAGCTTCTTTTGTGCTTGGCTCTGCCATTTTGTTGATTTTTAGTGGTGTTTCACGGCTACTTAATCCCCAAATAATAATGCACAGTGAAGTCGCTATTTGGGTCACAATTATTTCTATTGTATTAACACTTATTTTAGTTGTCTTTCAGCGCTACGTAATTAAGCGTACTGGCTCTATTATTATCAGTGGTGATGCATTGCATTACCAATCTGATTTGTTTCTCAATTTAGGTGTTTTAGCCGCAATTATCTTGAGCCAAGGAACATGGATACAAGCTGATGGTGTCTTCACCATACTCGTTGCGCTTTATCTTGTTTTTGGTGCTGGCCAAATTATGATCCAAAGTGTTTCTCAATTGATGGATAGCGAATTAAGTGATGAAGAGTTGTCTAAAATCAAAAGTATTGTAGTGAAACATAAGCAAGCAATGGGTATTCATGAACTACGTACTAGACAATCTGGAGCACAGAAATTTATACAGTTTCATCTAGAGTTGAGTGACCATTTATCTTTATTGGAAGCACATGGTATAGGTGATGAAATTGAAGCCGAAATTTGCCAAGCATTCGCTCCTTGTGAAGTGTTTATTCACCAAGACCCTAGCTCTGTAGTGCAAAGTGGCCAGTCAAAGTAGCTACTCGTTTAAGGCAATCAAAACCTAGTGATGTTGCTTAAACCAAACAAGGCTTTGTGTTATTGCTTGGTTTCTAATAGCGTCGGTTTCAAAAAACAATTCGTGGAAGGCAGTATCAATTCTGCTCGGAACGCCATTTGGGCATGATTGTGGTTGTAATGTGTGTAACTGCTGGCAGAAATTGTTCTGTGCTTGTTGGCAGACAATAGTATCACCGCAAGCTTGAAGTAATAATATTGGCGTTTTAAGTTGAGCAAGCTTAGCAAAAATCTCTTTTTGAGCCTCGATACTTTGTGCTAACCAGTGAGTAGTAACCCCACCTAGCTGGATAACTCTGTTCTTCTTATACAAGTCGACAAAGTATTGATAGCGTTGTACTGAATGAGTTAATTTATTTTCTGAAAAACTCTTAAGTGAATAGTCTTTTTGCCCGAAAAAATACCAGGGAGTAGTACTTACTATATTATTAAATTTCAGCTTAATAGCTACCAGTATTTTAGCAAGGCTTTTTGGTAACAAGCCTGAATAAAAGCCCAGCATTGGTGACGATATAACCGCGGCTTTGATTGCGTTAGGACAGTCTTGCATAAAGCGGGTTGCGATAGCTCCCCCCATTGAATGCGCTAATAGATAAGGTTTTTCTGACGATCGTGGTGTGACTATTTTTTCGATGAAATAGTGTAAGTCATCTACATAGTCTTGAAATTTAGCAACGTAACCTTTGTCGACATTTTGTAGCATTCGTCCTGATAGCCCTTGACCTCGATGATCTATGATAAAAACACTGTATCCTTGGCAGTATAAATCAAATGATAGTTCTTGATATTTTAAGTAGCTTTCACAGCGTCCTGGCACAATAACTATTGTAGGGCATTCTGCTTGCTCTTGAATAAACTGCGCATAGTGTATGTTTATTCCATCAATTCCAGAGAATAAGTCAAAAAGACCTTTTTGCCAGAAGAAAGAGATCTCATCGGGCAGACTATCACCTAGACTACTTTCTGAATTAAACATGGGTTTTATGCTCAAAATATACCTATATGTTGATGCGTGATTGTAGTGTTATAAAGAAATACAGCACTAAAAAAAATCGAGAAGGAGCGTTATATTAGTTGTCTTGACTACTAGGCATGTAAGCTGAAAGAAAATATTTTAGACATTTTACTTTCAACTTTACGATTGTTTATCGTAGCAGGGCTAAATCGCCATTTACGAATAGCTGAGCGAATAGCTGATTTGAAATAAATAAGCTTACTTTGTTGGGAGAAATTAATGTCTTTTACCTTACCATCACGATCTATTGTGAAGTCTACTTTTACTTCCATTTCGAGGCCGCGGCGTTTCGCAAGGTTTGGATAGACAGGATTAATAGAATTCAGTAATTTTGCTTCAAATGAGATTGGTGCCTGTATTGCTGCTTTTTTCGATGGTGCTAATTTAATTACCTCAGGTTTGAGGTTTTTATTCGTACTAACAGCACTTGAGGCTTTATATAGCTTACTTTGTTCAGCGAGCTTGTTAATCTCTTGCTTATAAGAAAATTGGCGGTAAGTATTTTTTTTGCTACTCAAAGCTTTATCATTTACCAGGGATAATTGTTTATCACCTTGAGATGAATTAATGATAGCAGCTTGTGCCTTAAACTTATTTGTAGGAGTTGTGGATAAGATTAATTGAGCCGTTGGTTTTGTTTTTGCTAACTGTTGCACGTTAGTTGAAGACGATAAACTACTTTTTTCTTTCAATAATTCTGCTTTCGTTGACGGAAGTTGAGTGACTGTGGTGCTATTGTTCTGTACGGATCCTTCCACCTTTGCTAGTACTTCGTTGTTAGCCTTAACGAACTGATTTTTAGTCTTTAAGCTAGCAAATTGATTATACTTATCTGCTTCTTCTATTTTGACGATGTTTTGATAATCACTAATAGCTATAGGTTCAACAATCGCAGTTGTTAATCCTGCTTCATTGCTTACTGGCAAAGTTGAATTACCCTGATTTGTCTCTGTCTTTACCACTGAAGATTTACCTAACAACTCTTTACTGGTGAGTAGTTGCTGAGCAATAGAGCTACCTGTTAGCGTTGTGGGTTCATTAAAGTTAATAGCTGAACTCGTTTTACCAGCAAAACTACTATTAACAATATTTTGTTCTTGCCAAGGAAATTGGCTGTTTAGTTGTTGAGCAAAAGGCATGGTCAATAATTGATTAACGCTTAATAATGCTAGTGCTAAAAGTAGACTTACTGCTGCTAGCCATTTGCTAGTGTTGTTTGTTGGTGCACAATGGTGATCTACGAGGCGAAGCACTCTTTCTTTCAAATCACCACCAGAAGCAGCCATTGCCATAGTTGGAATAGTATGAAAGTGATTTTTAGCACATAAAGAGGCGGTATCAGTTAGCGTATGCGCGTAAGCTATGGCATCACCACAATGTTGAACCGCAATATCATCACTACAATACTCACGTTCATTCCGCATTTGCTTACCAATCCAATGAACACCAGGGTGGAAGAAAAATAATAGTTCGATCAGGGTTTGTAAAAAATTAACTAAATAATCGTGACGACGAATATGCGCAAGTTCGTGCAAAATAAGCATTTCAAGTTGAGCTGAGTTTAATCCAGTTACCATAGTAGCGGGTAATAACACCACTGGCTTTAACCATCCTATTGCCATAGGTACTTCAGCTTTGAGTGAAATAAGTAGTTTTGGCGTTTTAGCTAACTTTATTTGTTTGGCCAATTCATCAAAGCGTGCAGATAAAGCTGAAGAGGGAGAAATGCTAGAGTGCATTGGTAAGTTATTTACGTTACGAATTTCAATGAGTAGCTTGCTAGCCAGAATAACAATGGTAGCTAGCCATAGTAATGAGATGTAAGGCAATGAATAAGCTAAAATTGAGGGCAACAATTCCTGATAAGTTAATAGGGCATTTTGTTGAGTTAACTCATTGACTAAACTCGTTAGCGGAATAGGACTGAGGTAACTATTTATGCCAGCGTTGGTATCAGGATAAACCATGGTAAAGGTGAGCATGGCTAGCAGTGCATTTGATAACATCGCTAATGTTGCTAGTGTGTAACGCAGTTTCGATTTGTTCTTATCAATTATAAATAACAAGGACTTTAAAATAAACGCCACCAATAAACCTTGCCATAAAAAATGCACTAAGGTTAACGATAAGCTATATAAAAAAGGACTGTTAAATAATTGTTCAAGCATAATTAGAGTTTAATTGTCTTACTTTTCTAAGGAGTTTAATAACTGGCGAATATCATTAATTTCTTGCTCGCTAGTTGAATCATCAATAGCACGCATTACTAACTTTGAAGTAGAACCGCCAAAAGCTTTACTAATCAGATCTTTAATAAGCGATGATTGGGTTTGTGTTTGGCTATTGGCAGCAGCATACACGTGAGCACGATTGCTCTCATCACGAATAACGAGCGACTTTTCGTGCATTATTTGAAGTATCTTTAATACGGTAGTGTAGCCAGTTTTTTGCGTTGTGCTCACTACATCATGAACTTGTCTTACAGTCGCAGGACCCATCTTCCAAAGCACATTAAGTAAAGTTAACTCTGCCTGTGTAGGTTTTACTGTAGGATTTTCTTGCGCCATGTACTTGTCCCTTATTTTGTAATGTTAATTATATAGTTATTGAATATAAGCTTAGAGAATATACGAATTAGATCGTATTTACTCTAAGCTTATATTGAGTACACTAAATGAGCAACAGTTTTGTTCGTTGACTGTTTCTTGTTAGTTATGTAGCACTCTTGTCTAATGTCGCGTAGATTTCACCAAGTCGAGTGACAGTACCTGGGCCTGCATCAGGTGCAAAATCATCAAGCATTTTAGGTGCGAAGGTGCTGACAACAGTTGAGCCTAATTTAAAGCGCCCCATTTCATCACCCTTGTTAAATGTAATCGCATCATCCCCGTCTTTAGGGTACTGCCATCTAAATATATCTTTCCCAGCGGGAGGAGTAATAGTACCTGCCCAAGTTGTTTCTATACTGGCAACAATCGTTGCACCCACTAATACCATGGCGAGTTCGCCTTTTTCAGTATCAAAAATGGCGACTACGCGTTCATTTCTAGCAAACAGGTCAGGTACATTTCGAGCGGTTAAAGGATTAACCGAAAATAGCTCACCGGGTACATAAATCATTTCACGTAAGGTTGCGGCCATTGGCATATGAATACGGTGATAATCTTTTGGTGCTAAATAGATACAAGAAAACTTCCCGCCTTGAAAAGGTGCTGCTGTTTTTTCGTCACCGCCGAGCAAAGAAGTTACGCTGTAGTTAAATCCCTTTGCTTGAATCAGTTGACCGTCAATAATATCGCCTTGTTGACTGATTGCACCATCAACGGGATAACAAATTGTATTTTCATCATTATCAATAATTCGTGCACCGTCTTCTAATTCGCGGGTGAAAAAGTTATTGAAGGTGTTAAAATCACTGGCCTTTTTAAGTTTAGCTTCATTCATATTAATGCCATAAGCTTTAATAAACATACTGATAAGCTTAGTGGTTAACCAGCCCATTTTTGCCGCGGCTAACTTGCCAACTAAACGTGAAATAGCATGTTTAGGCATAATGTACTGAAAGGTAATTTTAATTTTATCGCTAAGACTGTTTTTTGAAGACACTCATTTTTCCTTAATTATTAAAGCGTGAGGTTAATTTATTATCATTGAGGCTGGCTAATATACGTTGAAAACTTGCCAAGCGAGCTGGATTAATCTGTTCATTTTCACTTGCGGCGATTAGTGCACAACCAGGGTCTGTTTGGTGTTTACAATCTCTAAATTTGCATAAACCAAGAAAGTCAGAGAATTCAATAAAACCATGACAAACTTGTTCTGGCGTTAAATGCCATAAACCAAACTCACGAATTCCGGGTGAGTCAATCAAATCACCACCTTCATTAAAGTGATATAAGCGAGCCACCGTTGTGGTGTGTTGACCCAAGCCAGAGTTTTCTGATACTTCTTTTGTTAATAGCCCTAAATCTGGCATAAGTGCATTAACTAATGTTGACTTTCCAACACCAGATTGACCTACAAAAATGCTGGTATGCTGAGCAAGCTGAGTTTTTAGCTCGCTAATGCCGTCTCTTGATTTACTGCTAGCGTAAAGTACTTGATAGCCAATATCTTTGTAAATTTTTAGCTGTTTGGCTATGTTCTCTTGTTCATCAGCACTAATACTGTCTAATAAATCGGTTTTATTCAGCACAATAACAGGAGTAATCCCCGTTTGTTCTGCAGCTACTAAGTAACGGTCAATAATATCGCTATTAAAAACAGGTAATACTGAAGAGACAATAAGAATTTGACTGATATTAGCTGCAATTGGCTTAACACCGTCATAAACATCGGGACGACTTAGTACAGAATCACGGTCATGTACTGCTTCGATTATACCCGTGATGCTATGTTGGGTTTCTTTGCCAAGGCGCCATAATACTTTATCGCCACATACTAATGAGGCAATAGAACGGCGTAAATTGCAGCGAAAGATTTCACCTGATTCATTTTCAACATCTGCATGCTGTCCAAATCGGCTGATAATAACGCCATCTTTAGGTGCTCCTAAGTCGTCATCATCCCATTGCACCTTATCTTTACTTTTAGTCGTTTTACCTTGCAATTTTTTATCATGATTGGCTTTAATGCGCCTTTGCTGACCTTTAGTCAGTTTTTTTACCTTAGACAAGTGACTTATTCATACGATTTAATTTGATCCAACATTTAATTTGACCCGACTTGGTTCTGGCGTATTATACTAACAATTATATACGAATGCTTGTGCATTTTTTTGAGGGAAGTTTATGGCGGGTAACGACAGTAATTTAATTTGGCTTGATTTGGAAATGACAGGGCTTGAGCCTGTAGAAGATGTTATTTTAGAGATCGCTATCATTATCACCGATAGCCAGTTAAATATCTTAGCGCAAGGGCCGATCTTTGCCATTAGCCAAAGTGATGATGTACTAGATAATATGAATGAATGGTGTATTGAACATCATGGGCAATCAGGATTAACACAACGTTGTCGCGACAGTGATGTGAGCTTGACTCAAGCAACTAAAGAAAGCTTAGCGTTTGTTCAAGAGTGGGTACCTCAGGGGAAGTCACCTATGTGTGGTAATAGTATCGGTCAAGATAGACGGTTTATTAATAAATACATGCCTGATTTTGAAGATCATTTTCATTACAGAAATCTAGATGTTAGTACGATAAAAGAGTTGGCAAGGCGCTGGAAACCTGAAGTATTAGAGTCGGTTGTTAAAACAGGTGCTCACTTAGCCTTAGATGATATCAAAGAATCAATTGCCGAATTAAAAGTATATAGAGAGCTTTTTTTCAAGTTATAGCCTTACTACTAAAACCCTATTTTAAGCATGATAATATTTTAATTATTATCATGCTCCTTCCTATTTTGAGTAAATTTAATGAAAAATGTAGCCACTTACCTAGTGTTTATACCTGTCTCTTATACACATCTGACGCTGCCGACGAAGAGGATAGTGTAGA
>CAJXRC010000232.1 GCA_913058405.1 uncultured Colwellia sp.
CGAGATCTAGTACGGTCTCGTGGGCTCGGAGATGTGTATAAGAGACAGATTCATTTGTTTTAAAAGCCATGGTTCACTTAACTGCGGCGAGTATTGCTCAATGCTACTTGTGATATCGCCCTCCTCGTTTTCATATCGAGATATGCTGTAAGACCAATGCTCATTCTGTGTTTGTTCAAACTTGATAATAGCGTTGTTTACTGTTTCCTTAGCACTGATAAGTTGCTCAGATGCATTTTCATCGGCAAGGCAGCTGAAAGCTGCTGCAACGCCGATCACCCATAAACATGCTCTCTTCAAGTAATACATTTTCATACTTATCTCTTTACGTTGGTAACACTAATAGGAAACCCAAGGGTATTCGTCCTTGTGTGAAATAAAAGTGAAACATTTGACCCAACCTTGCTATGAACAAGCTAAAACGACCATTCTGTTTGTTATCTAGTCTGTAATTGATTTACTGTTGGTTTCACATTCGTTTCACAGGCTAGTCAATACCATAGCAATATTAATTATTACTGTGGTGCCAATTTATGACTTGTTCAATTGAATTAAAAAATGTCTCTCAATCCTTTGGAAACAACTCTTCGGGCAGTCTTGGACATAAAAAGTCGACTTCTGCAAACATGGCTAATAAAAATAAGGCTGCAACTATTACCTTATTTAAGAATCTTGATTTAACAATAAACCAAGGACAATCCTACGCTATAACAGGTCCCTCGGGTGCAGGTAAGTCAAGTTTACTTATGCTGCTTTCTGGTTTAGAAAAACCAACCTCAGGACAGGGAAATTTCATCAATGATAACCAGTTATCTACCCTTGACACTTTGCGTTCAGACATTGGTTTTATTTTTCAACAGTTTCATTTATTACCTGA
Source organism: uncultured Colwellia sp. (assembly GCA_913058405.1). GTDB lineage: Bacteria > Pseudomonadota > Gammaproteobacteria > Enterobacterales > Alteromonadaceae > Colwellia. The sequence goes on from CAJXRC010000232.1 coordinate 878, forward strand.
GTTAACTGCCTTACACAACGTTGCTTTACCTTTGAAATTACGAGGTGATAAACATGCAATAAGCAAAGCGAAACACTGGTTAGAAAAGGTAGGTTTATCTGATAGAGCGGGTCATAAACCATCACAATTAAGTGGTGGAGAACAGCAACGCGTCGCCATCGCGCGTGCTTTAGTATTTTCACCTAAGTTTATATTTGCCGATGAGCCAACAGGTAATTTAGACCAACACAATGCAAAGGAAATTTCTGATATTTTATTTGCCTGCTGCCAAGAAAATAATGCCGGTCTAATCATAGTGACTCACAGTAATGCAATGGCTCGCAAAGCCCAGCACATATACTCCCTTGCAGGTGGGGAGCTAACTAAAACACCTTCGATTCACGTTACTGAAAAACAAAAGGTTACTAAGTACCTATCTACAGAAGAGCAGCAGGTAGCATCATGTTAAACCATCATATGCAATTGGCTTGGTATTACTTTACGCAAGAATATCGCCAGCCCCATCAACGATTATTACGTTGGGTTCAAGCCATCTTAATGGTTTTCATTGTTACTTTATCGCTATCAAGTAATACCATTCAACAGTACTTGCAAGGCAATTTACAGAACCTTTTGGGTGCTGATGCAGTATTAACACAAAAAAATAAATTAACAACGGACCAGTTCACTTCGTTAACAAATTCTAGTGATAATGTGGTCACGACAATGCAGATTAGTGCAACACTAACATTTGACGATAAATGGCAACGTTCAAAACTAAAAGCAGTAGGAAGTGATTACCCTTTGCAAGGGAAGCTACTCACTTCATCGTCTTTACAGAGTCCCCCAACAGTTACTATTGGTGGTCCTACAGTAGGAAGTATATGGTTAGACAGCCGGCTATTTGCCAGTCTAACCATATCAATGGGTGATGCTATCAGTATAGGTGAGCAAGCCTTTATTGTATCAAGGGTGTTAGTTCACGAGCCTGATAGATTGATGGAAGGACATAATGTAGCTATGCGCGCTATCATCAATGTTGATGATATGGAAAAATTGGCGTTTCCTACAGATCTTATTCAATATCGGTACCTTATTACTGCTTCAAAACCTCAGATACAACAGCTTATTGTGTGGCAACAAGCGCACCTACCTGCAGCGAAAATCCATCATAAAAATGGATCTCATCCATTAGCTTCTTTTTGGCAACGTACTGAGAACTTTTTAGGCTTAACCTCCATTATTTTATTCTTTATGGCCGCTATCGCTATTGAACAAATAGCGCAGGTACACCTGAAAAAAGAACAATATTTTTCGGCCATTTGTATGAGTCTAGGTGCGTCAAAAGTAACAGGTTTACAGTTATCATTACTTAAATGGCTCATTAACATAATGCTACTAATACCTGTTGTGGCTATTCTCTCTGGCTTTTTTCATTGGCTTATCATCGGGTGGTTATCTGAAAGCTTTACTGAAATTTCCTGGCAATTAGAACTCTGGCTTACCGTTAAGACGATCGCAACTTGTACCTTACTGTTTGCCGTATTTCATTCACCCGTATGGCTAAGCTTGTGGCAAACATCCGTAGCAAAATTGTTTAATCAAAACCAAAAAACCATTTCTTTAGCTTTCATTAAACTGTGCGCTTTAGTTGTGCTCATTTTGGTTGCAGTGAAGTACTCAGATAATGGCTTATTAACCTTGATGTTAGTGGGTAGTATTTCAATCACTATTACCCTAATGATAGCGATTAGTTGGGCTGTGTTGAGTTTGGGTGAAAAAGCTACCCAACAATTTTCAGGGCTCATTCCTTTTAGCTTGTTCATGATGAAACAGCGTTTATTGAGTAAAAGCACTCAGATTTTAGGCATTGGATTAAGCACATTTTTATTATTGTTTACGCTGATGCTTCTAAATGACTTAGGCAACACCATGGTTTCATACCAGAGAACACATGACGGTAATGTGATGGTTTCACAAGCCAGCCAGTCACAAATGACAGCTATCGAACAATGGGCACAAGAGCATGACATTAGTCTGCGTCAAACTAAACCTTACTTTTATGCAAAAGTAGTAAAGATTAATAATCAAACACTCAGTGAATTTACGCAAAAGCCCAGTGACAGCCTAGCGACATTATCAAACGCTATTAGACTGCATTGGAGTGAAACACTGCCGAAGAATAACAGCTTGGTTCAAGGGTTCTGGTGGCAAAAGGAGACTAAAAACTGGCAACAAATATCCCTTGAAGAAGAAGTAATGACTGATTTAGGGTTATCTCTTGGAGATAAATTGACGTTTATTATTCATCAACAAAGCCACACTTTCACTATCACAGCGAGTCATGCCTATAAACCCGGCGCAGGTTCAATTACTTTCTGGGTTCAAATGCCGCAAACAGCAGTGCAACACATCAACGCGCCTCACTACAATATGGCTAGTTTAGAACTGAACGAGGGGCAATGGCCACTGCTTAGCCAATTATGGGAAGATTACCCCACTATAAGAATGGTTTCCCTTCAGGAATTAACAAAACAATTTGATAATATTTTAACCATGATCACCAAAGTTATCAGCGGCTTTGCTGTGATGATTATATTACTCGCAATTATTGTCATCTTGTCATCAATTAACGCACTCGAAGATAAAGAAAAGAAAAAGAACAGTGTGATTATGAGCTTTGGCTTTTTAAAAAGCACTTGTTTGCAGCTCAATGTCATTGAATGGTTAATTACCGCCTTAATCATAGCAATAGGTGCTATAGCCGGTACCTACCTTACCGGTACGCTAATTTATCAATCACAGTTTTCACTTTCTTATCAACCTGACTTATTCATATTGATCATAACATTAGCTATTATTTTGACCACAGTGACCTTATTAGGTGTATACGCTAGTCGACATAGTTTAAAGAGTTCAGTTAAGCAATTAATGGCTGATGTATAGGCATTATTTTTTGTAAAAATTAAAAGTATTGTTTGAGCCAAAACAGTTTCACATCTGTTTCACCTTGTCTCGGTCAAAATGGCTTCAAACTACAAAGAGGTAAACAAATGAAAAATTTAACACAAAACACAGTAATATTAATCACACTATTTGCGACATTATTTTCTACCTTAGTGATGGCAGCCCTACCTGCTCAAGCAGCCACCACTACCAAAAAAGTATTAATGGTCGTTAGTGGTAATGGCCAAGGAGACAAACAACCCGGATATGAATTTGATGAGTTCTCGAAAGCGTATTCTGTATTTAAAAATAATGGCATTATTGTTGATATCGCAAGCCCTCAAGGCGGTCAAGTTGAGGCCGATAAGTACGATCCAAGTAAAAGTTATAATGCTAGGGTATTAGTTGATGAAGCTATTATGGCAAAACTTAATAATACCCTTCCAACTAACGGCGTAGATGCAAAAGCTTATGATGCAGTGTTTGTTGTCGGTGGAAAAGGGGCAATGTTCGATTTACCACAAGATACAGCACTACAAAATGTTATTGCCCAAATATATCAACAGCATGGTAGTGTCGCAGCAGTTTGCCATGGCCCAGCTGCCTTAGTAAATGTGAAATTAAAGGATGGTAGTTATTTAGTAGCCAATAAAGCAATAAACAGTTTTACTAATCAAGAAGAAAAATTGTTTGGAAAAAAGTGGATAAACGAATTTGATTTCATGCTTGAAGATAAACTTAGCGAGCGTGGCGCAAACTTTCAATCAAGTGAAATTATGTTGAGTCATGTCGCCATTGACGGGCGTTTAATTACCGGTCAAAACCCTACTTCAACCGTTGATGTTGCAACAGCCTTAGTGAAGAGTTTAGGATTAACCCCTGTTAACGCTGAACTTTCTTTGGAAGATAAAACCTTGGCTGTGGTCGCTAAATTTATCGCGGGTGACAAATCGGCACTTGAACCTCTTATCAATAGTCCAGAACAATATCTTAACTCTTTCGTTGGGGTATACGGTTTCTACTACCTAAAAATAGCTAATACTCCCCTTGATTATGAGCAATCCTTAGCCTTAATGTTGATTGGACAAAAAGATCTTAACAACCCTAATATCGATATGAAAATAGCAAAAACGCAGTTAAGATTAGGGCAAACAGTCAATGCAAAAACCACATTGAATCAGTTGATTACTGTAAAACCTGATTTCAAAGCAGCGCAAGACATGTTAAAAACCTTGTAAGATAATTGCTAACGCAAGCAGCTCTTTACTATTTTTAGCATCAAAATATTACAGGGCTCTTCAATTCGAGAAACTAAATGAATAATCAATCTTTATATATTCTAGTCGTTGAAGATCAACAAAATATCGCTGAAAACATTGCTAACTACATGGAAGATAAAGGACATGTATTAGACTTTGCGACTCAGGGCGAACAAGGCTTGGAACTGGCGTTAACAAATCACTATGATTTAGTTATTCTTGATTTGAACTTACCTGTTATGGATGGGCTTGAGGTTTGCAAACAATTGCGTAAACAAGCTCACCATCATGTACCTATAATTATGCTCACCGCAAGAGACAGTATCGAGGACAAAGTTTCAGGTTTTACCCTAGGAGCAGATGATTATTTAACTAAGCCCTTCTCATTAGAAGAACTCGAAGTTCGCTGTTTTGCTTTATCAAGACGCCATTTATTACAAACCAATGATACCTTAACATTTGATCAGCTAAGTATTGATAGAAAAAAACAACAAGTCACACGTGCTGGAAAAAACCTTGAGTTACATACTATGGGTTATCGCATTCTCTCAATTCTAGCGGAAGCTTATCCTCAAGTCGTAAGTCGCTCAAAGTTATCTCAGAAACTATGGGGCGATGAACCCACAGAGTCAGACGCACTCAGATCTCACATATATCAGTTGCGAAATATATTAGATAAACCTTTTGATTATCCGATGATAAAAACCATGCATGGTATTGGCTTCGTCTTAAATGTAGAAAGTAATGTTAATAGCGATGTAATGAACGATGAAAAATAGTAATAAAAGTAATCGACCACAGGTTCATGCACCTCAGAACCCGATAAAATTTCACAGTTTAAGTAGAAAGATTGTTAACCAATTTTGTTTATTTACCCTAGTGATTTCTGCGGTTTGGGGCATGTTTTGTTTCATCCTAATGTACAACATTGAAGATGAATTTATTGAACGTGAAGTCAGACAAGAAGCACAATTTTTACAACAAGGTTATGATCAAGATAAGTCTTGGTCAGTTCCTCGTGTGGGCTATATGACACTGTATTTCTCAAAAAGCACCCTACCTGATGACATCAAACAGCGATACATTACTGAACCAAACAGAAAAGAGTTTTCAGGGGAAGACGGTCGACACTATCATTTATTAGCACTACCAAAATCAGAAAACATTTACCTTGTCGCCGAAGTCAGTGAAATGTTGTTAGTCCGCCCTTTCACTAAAGGCATTTTAAAATTAATGTTGATTACAGGTTTAATCTTAGTATTGCTTGCCTTTGTCATCGCGTGGAAAATAGGTAGAAAAACAGCTATGCCATTAAAGCAACTTGCTGATTTAGTTAATGGTGTTGCCCCTGAACATATACCCGATAAATTTGCCCAGCAATTCCCCAATAATGAAATAGGAATTTTAGCGCAAACTTTAGAAACGGCCATGACGAGAATTAACCAAAGCTTGATCAGAGAAAAGTGTTTTACTCGTGATGTTAGCCATGAACTTAGAACACCCGTCTCGATTATAAAAAATGCTGTAGAGGTTTATCGTAATCAACACCCTGCTGATGTAAATAATCCGGTGATCAATCGTATATCGCAAGCAAGTACACAAATGGAGCAAACAGTTACCACATTGCTCACCCTAGCAAGGGAAGAACATACCGAAGTAGACAAAAAGCATATAAAAATACTGCCATTAATTGAACAATCTATTATCGACCAGAATCACCTCATCAATAAAAAACCAATACAAGTAGAAGTAAATGACAATTGTAATGTAGAAGTTTATGCGCAGTCTGGCATGTTAACGGTATTATTAGACAATTTAATCGGCAATGCTTTTCAATATACACAACAAGGTATGGTAACCATTGAAATGCAAGAGAATACACTGATTGTTGCTGATACCGGCCCTGGTATTGAATCAAGTATTTCAGGTAACATAACCGAACCTGCAGTTAAAGGTAGTCAAAGTACGGGTTATGGCTTTGGTTTATCAATTGTTAAACGTTTATGTGAACATCAAGGTTGGTTATTAACGCTTTCCAGCGAGCGAGGAACTAAAATATCTATCACGTTAAAGTAATTGCCGAGCGGGTAATAATGCTGGATAACAGCATAGCTTAGGTTTCCTGAAACGAGAATCTTCAAGTGGAACGGATATACACTCTGACTTTACCACTCGATGTGAATTTTTGTACCAACTTTTACCAGCGTCATAAATTCATCCATTTCTGAGTTAGTTAATGCAATACAACCATTAGTCCAATTGAATCTCTGAGTGATTCGTGAAAACTTTCCAACTTTATTGCGTTGCCCGTGCACCATAATAAGGCCCCCTGCTGAAAAACCTTTTCTTTTTGCATTATCTAAATCGGCCTGATTAGGATAACTAATATGCATAGCTCGATAGAAAGAAGAATCTTCCTTCTTGTAATCTAAGGTGTAAATGCCTTCAGGAGTTTTCTCATCACCCTCTTTTTCTTTATGCCCTTTTGGGTTATCACCAAAAGCAACATGATATTCTTTAACTATTTTTTCCTTGTCGAGTAGATACATTCTTCTCTCAGATTTATCAATTTTAACAAGATCTATGTCGGCAAAACAGGAAGTGGATACAATAGCTGTCTCTTATACACATCTGACGCTGCCGACGAAGAGGATAG